>NZ_JCAMRN010000101.1:0-9419 GCF_059620965.1 Geobacter sp. PheSNFMC | reverse complement strand
AATCACCGACTTCTACCAGGATGGCTGGTACCTGTGGCCGCCCTCGCATTTCATGAACATGGCGCAGGCCTGCCTGATCACCTTCGGCATCTGCCTGCTGGTGCTCGCCGTTGCCGCTGCATGCTGGCTGCTTACCCTGTGGCGCAAGCGCCGCTCGTTAGAAGCAACCGAACGCCTTGCGTGCACGGGAAAACATGCGTAACAGACCCCGGGCAAACGGCCTTGGGCGAGAAGAGCGGCATGCAGCCGCAAACTACATCAAAAGGAGACACGGGAATGAATAGACCAAAAGCAGCACTGCTGAAAACCGGAAAAATGGCGCGGCTCGTGTTGTGCGCTGCCATGCTCGGCGCTGCAGTCCCGACTATGGCCTTGGCCATTGGCGGGGCCAGCGGGGCAAAGATTGACTATGAAATACAGGGCCAAATCGGGGAGGTCCAGATCAACCCCTATAAAATTGCCCCGTTGACCGCGATTATCAAGGACGGAGGTTACACCATTTCCGATGCGAGCGTCACCATCGTGCCCAAAAAGGGTGGCCAGACCATTTCCTATAGGGTCGCAGCCTCTCGCCTGAAAGACTACGCCGGTATTCCTGTCTTTGGATTGTATGCAGATTACACCAACACGGTAAACGTGGAGTATGTCAAGCACTATGGCGGCAAAGCGGAGAAGATCAAAGAGTCGTACACCATCTACGCCCCGCCTCTTTATAGCGACCCCGACGGTACGATTTTCCAAAAGGGCGCTTTTTTCAGGGATGTGAAGGTAACTAAAGTGGATAAGGAGTTTGCCGACAGACTCTACTTTGTCAACAACCTGGCAGAAAAGAGCGGCAACGGCACCAAGGTCGTCTGGAACAACCCGGTCGGCGGCGCCCTGGAGTGGAACTTTGCCCCCCAGAACTTCATTATCGATACGCAGGGCGAAGTTCGCTGGTACATGTTCGCCAACCCCATCTATGACCTTGAAAGCATCTACCACGGCGGCGTCATGATGGGCTTCAAGCAGAACGACGACGGAGCCCTGAGCTGGGGATACGGCCAGAGATACGCCAAATACGACATCATGGGGCGTGAGATATTCAACCGCAGACTCCCCAATGGCTACAATGATTTTTCACACTCCATGGAAACCATGAAGAACGGCCACTTCCTGCTGCGGGTCGGCAGCGCCAACTACAAGCGCCCTGACGGCAAGAATGTCAGAACGGTCCGCGACGTAATCCTTGAGGTGGATGCCAACGGGAATGTTGTCGATGACTGGAGATTGTTCGAAATATTGGATTCGTACCGGGACGTGGTCCTCAAGGTTCTCGACCAGGGGGCGGTCTGCCTGAACATTGACGCCAGCCAGGCCGGCCACACCCTGACGGCCGATGATCTCGCCAAGATGGACAAGAACGATCACTTCGGGGATATCGTCGGAAGTGGCCCCGGACGCAACTGGGCCCATGTCAACAGTGTCGATTACGATGAAGAGGACGACTCGATCATCATCAGCTCCCGCCACCAGTCTGCAATCATAAAGATCGGCCGGGACAAGAAGGTCAAGTGGATCCTGGGGAGCCCGGAAGGGTGGAAGGGTGACTTCGTTGGGAAGGTGCTCACGCCCGTCGATGCCAAAGGCGCTAAGATTGCGTGTGAAAACAGCAAGTGCGAAGGCGATTTCGATTGGACCTGGACGCAGCATACTGCCTTTAAAATCGACAGCAAGAGCAAGGGTGACATCATCTATGTGAGCGCCTTTGACAATGGCGATGCCCGTGGCATGGAGCAACCGGCCCTCCCGAGCATGAAGTATTCCCGTGCCGTTATCTACAAGATCGACCAGAAGAAAATGACTGTCGAGCAGGTTTGGGAATACGGCAAGGACAGGGGATACGGTTGGTTCAGTCCTGTGACGTCGCTGACCGAATACCAACCTGACAAGAACTCTGTTTTTGCCTATTCAGCAACTGCCGGCGCGGATTTCAACGTGAAATCCGGAGCATTTACGACCGCCCCCAATCCGTTCATCAATGAATTCAAGTGGGGAGCAAAAGAGCCTTCCGTGGAAATTCAGATCATGAATGCCACCGGCTACCAGGCAATGCCCTTCAACATCGAGAAAGCCTTGAGCAAGTAAACGTTTGTGCCATGCCCTCAGGCAGCAAGGTCAGCCTTCTGTCTGAGGGCTTTTTTTGCCGCGGTACCGTTTTCCGTCGGCTGACGGCTGCACGCAGATTGGATGTTCAGTACAACTGATTGATTGCGAAGGAGATTTCCATGCAAACCTGGCGAATACACATACTCGGTGCCATGGCCGGCCTGTTGCTGGCCGTTTCCCCTGCCGCCGCCGACGTGGCGGTAGGGGAGATCGGGAACGTCCTCGACAAGTTCTCCATCGGGATGGACCTCAACCTCTTCTACCGTTACGACAGCAATCCGTATTACGGAGCCCCGATCGGCGGCGCTCATAATTCCACCAAGACGCAAACACAGTGGGGAGAAATTTACACCACCCTGCGTTTGACCGCCGAGAAGGATTTCGGCTGGGCCAAGACCAAGGCGCAATTCGCTCCTTTCTACACCCAGACCATCGGCACCGATGCCTACGGAATTGCCAAAGACCAGGGGGATCTGCAAGTCGACCAGGCCTGGATGCGTTTCGGCGAGATCTACGGGGGGCCGTTCAGCCTCACCCTCGGGCGCCAGAACATACGCCTGGAAAACTGGCTGGTTGTTGCCGGCGGGGGCGAGAAGCAGGACCAGGCCCTCTGGCTCAACTTCCACGGCAGCTTCCCCTTTGCCGTGCGTCTTGACGGCGATTTCGGCAAGCTCACCTCAACCCTGTTCTGGGCCCGTTCCAACAATTACGCGAAAAAGTGGGACGAAACCTTCAAGGTCGGGCCGAAAAAGGATGTGGAACTGGCCGGCCTGAACCTGCACTACAACTTCAACGAGGGCAATTACGTCTTCGGCGGCGCCTACCGCAAGTTCGACAACAGCACTAAGACCATAGACTACACCGGCGAGTACCTGGACGGCGTGGTCGCGGGAGGGAACGACACCCTTGCCTATGACCTGGGTACGCACCTGACCCTGGGAGGGCTGGTGGTGGAGGCCGAAGGGGTGCTGCAGAAGGGGAGCGCCGGAACCCTCAACGACATTGACCGGGACCGCGATGCCTTCGGCGGCTTTGCCAGCCTGACCTACAATCTGCCGGTGGCCTACTCGCCTTACCTGCGCTGCTCGTATTTCTACTTCTCCGGCGAAGACAAGCCGGGCGACAACAAGGCCCGCGACTACGACCCGATGTTCAGCGGCTTTGCCTCCTGGAACCGGTTCGTGATCGGCGAGGTGACCGGCGAACTGCACCTGCCCAACTCCAACAAGAAGTCGACCTTGATCGAGGCCGGCTTCAGCCCGGCGGAGAACGTTGCCGTGTCGCTGCACTACCTGCAGCACAAGCTCGACAAGAACTATTACCTGTACACTCCGACCTCTTCCGATGATTGGTCCCAGGAGGTCAACCTGTTCGTGGACGTACCGATCAATAAAAACCTGTTCGCCCATGTCGGCACCGGTGTCGGCATTCCCGGGGATGCCGCCGAAGAGATCATGGGCAGGGACAAGAATGACTTCTTTGCCCAGGTCTGGCTGAAATACTCCTTCTAGTCGTTGCGCGAAGGAGATTGCCGTTGAACACGGGCGTGGCGCTGCCGCCTGGTGCCACGTCCCAGACGCAAGCAGTTGAAACCGGATCCCCTCACAGGCAGTACCCTCCAGCACTGCAAAAGCTGGTGGGCAGACAGCCTGTCTGCCTGCCAGGTCAGCCGGCCCGGGAAGATCCCTGCCGGTTCCGGCTGGACTGCCGGCACAGCCAACTGTGGCCCTGAGGAGTTTTACGATGTTGCGATTGATACCTTATCTCTGCGCCTGCCTGCTGGCCTTGGCCCCGTATGCCATGGCCGCGTCGAATCCGGCGCCGAAACCAGCAGCGAATAAAGCGGTTGCCGGTGTGGCTGTGGTCGGTTCCCCTGCCCCGGATCTCAACCTTGTAACTGCCAGGGGCGAGTCCAGAACTCTGAGGCAGTACCGCGGCAAGATCGTACTGTTGAACTTCTGGGCCTCATGGTGCCCCTACTGCCGGGAGGAAATGCCCTCCATGGATCGGCTGGCCAAGCTGTTTCCCCGGGGTGAGGTGGTCGTCCTGGCGGTCAATGTCGAAAAGAAATTCCCCGACAGGTATCGTACGGCGCCTATTGCGTTCGAGATGCTCAGCGATCCCCTTGAGCAGGCACAGCTACGGTATGGGGTCAGGAACTTGCCGGACACCTTCGTCATTGACCGCAACGGGATTGTCAGGGATCGGGTGAAGGGGGCGATAGCCTGGGATGACCCTACCGTCATTCGCTATCTGCAAGCCCTGGTCCGGGGGTGAGTAAATGAACATTGGTTCCGACATCACCTTCTGGATTGCGTTCTCCGCAGGTTTTCTCTCCTTTTTCTCCCCCTGCGTGCTGCCGTTGGTCCCCTCATACATTACCTACATCACCGGGCTTTCCTTCGGCCAGTTGCAGGATGCCCATCCCGGCAACAGGGTCCGCCTGATCGTTCTGGTCCATTCCGTGACGTTTGTCCTCGGTTTTTCCGTTGTCTTCATCAGCCTGGGAGCTCTTGCCGGCATCGCTTCTTCCACCTTCCAGTCGCTTATGCATGACGGGATGATCTGGCTACAACGGGCCGGAGGAATTCTGGTTTTCCTGTTTGGCGTTCACATGAGCGGCGTGTTCCACTTCGGAGCATTGCTGGGGGACAAACGTGTCCAGATCCGCAACAAACCGAGCGGGCTGGCGGGTACGTTCCTTGTTGGGCTGGCTTTTGCAGCCGGGTGGACACCCTGCATCGGCCCCATCCTGGGGGCCATACTTGCCATGGCGGCCGGCACGGCGGACTCCGCATCGCGAAGCGTGTTTCTTCTTGCCGCCTATGCGGCGGGCCTGGGCATCCCCTTTGTGATCTCGGGGGTGCTGTTGCACGGCTTTATGGGCTTTTTCAGACGATTTCGCATGCATGTCAGGCTCATGGAGATTCTTACCGGAGTTCTCCTGATGATCGTTGGCGTACTTTTATTCAGCGGCTGGCTCGGCACGTTGTCACAACTTGTTTACCAATGGTTGCCCGCTTCACGGTAAACGGATTAACAAGAGAGGTGTTTCATGAAAGCAAGGGTTGTCATGCTGATGGTTACCGTTATCATGCTGATGGTTACAGTGGCTGTGGCTGCGATCAATGTCCATCAGTCCATCCTGACGCCGGTGCTCTTGAATTCGGGAGTTCGCGTAATAGACATTCGCACCGAAAAAGAGTGGCGGGAAACCGGGATTATCAAAGGCTCTCTCTGTCTGACATTTTTCAATGAGGACAAGCAGTACGATGCGGAAGCCTTCCTGGCTAAATTGAAAAAACGCGTTAATCCCAATGATAAGATTGCCATTGTATGCAGGTCGGGCAATCGGTCGCTCCAAGTCAGCAAATTCCTCGTTCAGAGAGGGTTTTCATCCGTGACCAACATAGTCGGGGGAATAGTCAGCGCAGATGACGCGGGCATCAAGCTGGTGCCGTATCATTAAGGGATAGCCGCTTACTGTGCGTGGACAACACTCCACTGCTCCACGGTGCGCCGGGTTTCGTTCTGGGCGTCCACGATGGGAGGGGCAGGGCAAAACTGCCGGGATACCGGGTTAGTAAAAGTTTTATTCCGGATGGAAGGCTGCCAACTCCCTTGTATCCGGTTGAATTGGCGTGACATGACGCGCTGCCGGCGCTTGCCGGCGGGGTGAGTATATCGGGCCGGGATCTGGGGCCTTCGCAGCGCCCCGCGCTACAGGACTTTCATGCCGATCCTGTCCCAGCGCACGGCACGTGCCGTGCGATCCCAGGACCAATAAATGCTCCTCACGGTCCCTTTCACGTTCTCACTGGGCACGAAGCCCCAGAAGCGGCTGTCGTAGCTCCGGTCGCGATTGTCACCCATTGTGAAATACGATCCCGCCGGCACAATCACGGGAGCGAGGTTGTCTCTCGGGTTCTCGGTTGCGGGAATCATGGTCGGTTCATTGTGCACAACGTACGGCTCGGGCACGGAGGAGCCGTTCACGAGAAGAACCTTGTCCCTGATCTCGACGGTGTCCCCCTCAACGGCCACTACGCGCTTGACGAACTCTTTCGAGGGATCTTCCGGATACGCGAACACCACCAGGTCGCCCCGCTTCGGCTCCCGTGCCGCCGTGCGCTGATCCACGAGAATGTGATCGCCGATCAGCAGGGTATCTTCCATGGACGCGGCCGGGATGTGATACGCCTGTATCAGGTAAGACTTGATCGCTCCCGACAGCACGGTGGACACGCCCGCCGAAAGAACCAGCACATAGCCTACATAGGCAAACCATCGGTTGTACCTGGCCGTCTCGTAATGATCTTTGTGTGTTCTCGCCATATCAACCGCGTCCACAATGCACAAAACATTGAACGCGAGGCTGATGATGACGAGCAGGACCAGCAGATAGCGATCCGGCGTATAGATACTGGCCGCAACGGCAAACGCGAACACAAGGAATTGCTCTATGCCGAACAGGATCAGGCCTCTCACGGGATAGCCCGCGTACAGATGGCCCAGCCCTCTGGTGACCAGGGTCAGCACACCTGCAAGCCAGGGTTTTCTGGGTTTATCCGGCATTTCGTCCTCCGGGGGGTGAGGCAGGGGGCGGATTTGCAGGCTTCGGCGTTCACCTTCCTCGCCTGCCCGGCCATTCACGCGCTACTGAGCCCCGCTGTTCGCAAGGTCCCTGACAAACTGCTCCGCGGCCCGTTTCATCGAGCCCGACACGATCAACCTGCTGGCGGTCTTTCTCGTGACAAGGGAATACCACTTCAATGGCGCATCCTCATCATGGTCCGCCATGTCCGAGCAGTACGTTCTGTTGAGAAATGGCGACGATACCTTGAATTGCACAAAACCGTGGGCAACGATATACCCCGCTCCGATCAGCTTGAAAGACAGCCCCTCCAACTCCACTATGATGGCCATGTTAACCGCTCGATTATGACCTTGAAAATGCGCCTCTAAGGGTAAAAATCTTCCGAAATTGAGGTATGATTGTTTAAATATCGGGGACTTGCCTTGGTCCGACCCGAATCACGTGTTCTCCTCACATTTTTCCTAAAACCTGACGAACCGGTTCTCATGTACCAGATAGATCAAGGCGTCTTTCGCTTCCGGTGATACGCCGGATATATGCCGGCGGGCCAGGGCCAACCGTTGGCGATTGTTTTCAGATATCTGCCGAACAGTGGCAAGGGGGTGCCAGCGTGGCGGATCCGTTTGGTTCGCCTCAAGGGCGGTTTGGGCATCCTGCTGTTCCTGCCAATACAATCTGCTGATCAAAATGAGATCGTACGTCAGCAATGCCAGGGATTTGTAGGGCTCTGCCAGTCTGTCGAACTGAGGGGTGGCCGTCGGCTTGCTCTCAAGCTGGTCGATGAGTCCCGCAATCGGGGTATACGCAAACCCGGGCTCCGTGTGAATATATGCCCAGGCCGCCAACTCGTAGGGCGTCAGGGTTGGCACGTCAACCGGCACGGGGGGCAACTCCGGAGATGCCGATGTCGATCTCCCAAGAATTTCCATCAGGTGTTCAGGAGTCATGCCGGCCATTACCCCACCCTGGCCCGCCATGCGCGAAGTGATTTCCAGCATGAGCTCAACAGACTCCGGAATTGTGCGAAGATCATAACTTTCAAACGCAAGCTTCAGTCCTTGCAGATCCTGTCTTGCTGCGGCATTGAATTCCTGGATTCTCAATCCTTGGAGGTCGTTTTCCGATGAGCTTGCCAGCAGGTCACGATCCGCTGCCTTAAGGCTGGTGGTTGTGTCCTGCCACACCAGATCGAATACGGAATGGAGTCTGGAAAACCTCGGCGGCGAAAAACCGGCATGTCTGAAGCCGGCAACCAGCTCCCGAATCGACCTGTAATTGCTCAGACTCAACATGCCGGTGACGTACCCCAGCCGCATGCCTGCCCTCGCAACAGCCCCGACAGCGGGATTGCTCTCCAGTGTCGCCTCTGTTGCCGCTCCGGCCGCCGCAAAAGCAGTTGAGACGGTTTCCAGGTTTATTCCCGCATCAATGCCCGCGTCGATCAACGACTGCAGGAGTACCGCATACGCCTCGCCCCGCCGGTATGCCTCGACGTTCTGATCGAACACAATCGAATCATCGACCGATTTGCGATAGATCCCCGCGGCATCGGCCAATCCGTTTCTCAGTGACCCCAGAAATGCGGCGTGCTGGTCGGAGCTCAGGCCATCCGTTGCCAGGACAGCGAACAGGGCATCGGCGCCGGCCACAATGGCGGAACCTATGGCTTCGGCATCCGTTGTGCTGATCGTGGGCGTTCGCAGAAGCGTATGGGCAACCAGCATGTGCACCGGCGTCAGCCTGCCCGACAGGGCCGTGGCCTTCAGCAGGGCCCGCGCCTGCAGATCGGTCACCTCGCTCACGCCCGCATCAACGGTCCCGCCGGGTTGCGGGCTCGGCACGATCGCCTGCCGCAACACATTCTCGCCGTCCATGATCCGGATATGCAGGAACGGTGTCGTTGCCGAAGATGGAACCGTCGGAAAATCAAAGGCTATCTTGCCGAGCGCGTCGGTCCTGGCCACCACCTCGGCCACTGTCTGCAACTCTCCCTGGGCGCTGAGGGCTGAAAGCCGGACCGTAAGATCCTTGCTCAACGGTAAATGATCCGGCAACGCGTAGCTGACCGCTGAAAAACAAAAGAGAACCGCGCCAACAATCAATGGAATGATTCTGCTCATTACACGGCCCCCATCCCTTCTATTTACCGCTGCCGGTCAGGCTCCCGGTACCCTTGCCGTTGCCGGAGCTTCCACTTCCGCCACAGCCGCACATGGTTGTCAGGACGATGGTCATCAGGATCAGGAAGAGGATTTTGGGGGCGCGTCTCATGATTATGACTCCTCTGGCCTTCGGCTTTTCTTAATCGATTCGAAAGGTTGGAAGGGGTTCCTTGTTCGTTGTCCTTTTCGCGCCATCAGGAAAATAGAATTGAGCGTCCCCTCGGGACCACCCTTCTTCATATGCCATTGTTAACTGTTCAATTATGACCCTGAAAATGCGCTTCTAAGGGTGAAAATTCTCCTGAATTGAGGTGTAATTGGTGAAATGTCAGCAGGTTGGCTTGGTCCGACCCGATTCGCGCCCACTAAGATCTACCTGCAGTCGGTGATCGACTGCTATTCCCGCTATGCCTGGGGCAGGCTCTACACTAACAAGCTGCCCCTAACCGCCGTGCATGTTCTCAACGAAGACGTGCTACCGTTCTTTGAGGAGCACAACGCCAGGATCAACA
>NZ_JCAMRN010000100.1:0-14409 GCF_059620965.1 Geobacter sp. PheSNFMC | reverse complement strand
CACGTGGGAGGGATGATCCCGACCTTCTATGCCTATACCGGCAACCACCCGGTGGGAGCGGCCTATCGCTACGGCTGCGCCAACTGCCATCCGATGGATCCGGTGCACCATATCGACGGCCACATCGACCTCTCCCTCAGCAAGAACGATGTGAATGCCGGCGGGCTGAAAACGAAAAACGGCGCGACCAACGGCAGCGGACTCAATTCAGCCGGCAGCGGCCTGACCGGCACCACCGGCGCGTCGGTCAGGTGCGCGTCGGTCTACTGCCACAGCAACGGCTACGCCGCAAACCTGGTCTACGCCGCCACGCCCGACTGGTACGGCGGCAGCTTTGCCGGCGACCGCTGCGCCGCCTGTCACGGCAACTCGCCCAACAGCACCATTGCCGGGTCCTCGTCCCACTACAACAACCGTTTCCTCGGCTACACCGGCGTGGCAGGCGGCCACCAGATCGGCATCCACGCCATGAACATCTACAGCAGCCCGGGCAAGCGCGCCACGGCCGGCACCACCGGCAGCAGCAGCCATGGCAATGCAGCCACCGCCACCACCATCAGCTGCAACATCTGCCACTACGAGACCGTCACCACCGCCCGCAACGACGACAACGCGGTCTGCAAGACCTGCCATTACGACGGCAACGCCGTCGGCGCCCTGTCGGGCAACCGGGCTGCGATCGCGGACCGGTCGAAGCACGTCAACGGCCTCGTGGATGTGGCGTTCAAACCCGTGGCCGTCATCTCCAAAGCCCAGATGCGGCCGGCAAGCTTCGCCATCGCCACCTACAGCAGCGTCTGGAAGCGCAACGGCGGCTACAAGGTCTCCGGTGCCAACGATTCAGCCAAGCAGGCGCTCGACACGGCCACCATGTGGGACGGCGGCACCAAGACCTGCTCCAACATCGCCTGCCACAACGGCCAGAGCGTGAAGTGGACCGACAACAACGGCATTACCGAGTGCGTCAGTTGCCATTCGGCCATGTAGCCATGCACTAGACTTTCCGCCATCTACGCCACACGAGGGATTTTATGGAAACAGCGCTCGTCAGGAAAATCAGGGGAATGGGGATACGGACTAAAATCGGCATTACCGTAATGCTGGTGCTGGCCTGTTTCCTGTACCAGGCCATGTTCCGGCCCCTGATCGGCGATACGGCCACCAATACCTATTACTTCGCCCTTGATTCTGCAGCCGTAAACCTGGGCGCCGACGGCTACACCACGACCAGGACCAGCCGCGACGGCAAAATTTCCATGAAACCGGGTGTCTATACCACCTCCCGGTACGTTACCGCCTCCGTCAGCACCGCCGAGCAGAACATGATCAGGGCCTACGGGCCGGTCTATGCCACCAAGCAGACCCTCACCGCCCCGTCGGTCACCATCGGGATGCGGGATCGCAACGGCACCACCAACAACATGTACTGGAAGGCGTACGTGTACGCCTACAACCCGAAGGGGACCGCCAATAACGGCGTGCTGCTCTGGACCTCGGACGAGAAAGAGGCCCACCCGGCGGTCCAGACGCCGCTGGAACTGACGTTTACCAACCCCCAGCCGAAGGATGTCGAGGCCGGCTACCGGCTCAAGGTGGTCGTCACCTGCCGGATGGCGAGCACCTCGTCGTCGGCGCGCTTCTACTGGGGCAACAGCACCAACTACTCCTATTTCACCGTGACCGAGGCCCCCTATGTGGCCAACTCGGTGACGGTCAACAACCTGTCCGACTACTACAGCGGCCAGCTCGCGTCGGTGACCCAGGGGGACGGCGCTATCCCCATGCTCAAGATGGACCTGTACTCCAACGTGAGCGGCGGAGCCACCTGGAGCGGCGGCAAGCTCGACAAGATCGGCACCAACACCAGCGTCTACGTGAACGAGGACGAGCCGGGCGACGTCACCTTCTCCATCTTCAAGGATGCCAACGGCGACGGGTTGTTCCAGAAGACCGACACCCAGGTCGGCGGGCCCTACACCTTTACCCAGCTCACCGGCCAGGCCTATGAGCTGGCAACCCCGCAGACCATTACCACGACGCCGCAGCGCTATTTCATCGTCTATAGTATCGCCCGGAACTCCACCTACGGCACCACCGTGGGAGCCCGGGTGGCCAACAGCTCCTACTTCGCGGTCACCGGCGCGGCCGGCGGCGTGGTGAACGTTACGAGCACCTCCTCCTCAACCCCCACCATCCAGTACGGCGGCACCGCGGTCACGAAGATCTATGCCGCGGACTGGGACGAGGGCACGACCCTGGCGGGGATTTCCGAAACGGGCGGCCCCTCCGTCACCGACACCGCCTGCATCACCAGCAATACCACCGGGTCAGGCTTCCCCCTCGTGGGCCTGCTCAATTACCCGAGCCACACCTGCGCCAGCGTTGCCGGGCGGGGATACTCCGCCACCACCGCCCAGCCCGATTTCATCAGGCTCTACTTCGCCGGGGCCGGATATCATTCGGTCATGAAAACCATCAAGGGCGGATCCTTTGTCTACCGGGTCTATACCCCCTTCGGCGGCGGCACGGTGACGCTGCGGCTCTTCTACGTGACCAGCGACGGGGTCAGGGTCAACGCCCCCATAACCTCCCGCTACACCACCGGCAGCTCGATCAGCCAGACCATCACCACCTCCCTGGCCGGACAGGATTTCAGCAATGTGCCGGCCGGCGCCCGGCTCGGCATCCAGATCGGCGTCACCGCCGGCATGCGCATCGGTCTCGGCAGCTCGGTCAATGCCCAGCTTATGGTGCAGGAGACTGCGGCCGAGAACGAAAACGTGGACGTGGGCAACGGCTCGGCCATTCCCAATGCCACTGTCTATGCCTCGGACGTCAACAAGGTCATCGACAGCTTCACCCTGACCGCGGCCAAGGCCAAGACGGTCACGGCCGTCACCATCAAGGGGAACGCCACGTTCACCGGCACCAATGTCAAAGAGGTGAAGCTGTACGCCGATGCCGGCACCATCGGCACCCTTGACGGCAGCGACACCCTGCTCGGCTCCACCACCACGATTTCCGGCAACACCGCCACCATCTCCGGGCTCAACCTGGCGGTCAGCACCGCGGTCAGGCGCTACCTGGTGGTGGTGAACATCGGCGATGCCCCCAACACCAACGTGATCCTCACCGCCGTTGTCGACGACCTGACGGTAGCCTCCACCGGGGGGATCGGGGTGGACAACGACAGTACGTCGGCCACGCTGACCATTCTGCCCACGACCACCCTGAGCGATTTCATCGTCGCCGAGCCCCCCAACGCGATCATTCCCTGGAACGCCGGGCCCACCAAAGTGGATGCCTTCGGACTCAGGACCAACGGCGGCGTCAACGACACGATCCGCAACGTCACGGTCACCCTGTCGACCACCAGCGGGCTGCCGGCCGGCAAGGTCATCTCCGACTACGTGGGACGGGTGGATATCGTCACGGCCGCGGGCACGTCCCTGGGGCACCTGACCGCCCCCACCATGACCGACAACTGGCAGGTCCCCACCAGCGGCCTGGCCGCCACCCAGGTCCCCACCGACTACTACGTGGCCATCACCCCCAAGGGGAACCAGGGGATCACCTTCACGGTCAAGGGCCGGGTAACGTCGGTGACCCATTCCAGGACGACGAACGCCCTGCTGGTGAATGATGCCGGCAGCGCCACCATCCTGATGGACGAAGAGCCTCCCAACGAGTCGTCACTCACGGCCGTCACCGGTACCTACCACAACGACACCGACCGGGCCGAAGTCAACCTGAACTGGCTCGGCACCACCGATGCCGGCGGCCAGCCGGTCACCTACAAGCTGGTGCGCGGCCTGGGCAACGCGCCGGCCCCGCGTACCTGCACGGTGGATAACGCCAAGACCTTCCTGGCCTACCAGGGACCCGCCACCTCCGTGGCCGACAAGGGACTGGACGAAGGGGTCAACTACGGTTATCGCCTCTGTGCCATCGACTCGGTCAACAATATCAACGCCGGCGTCACCGCCAGCGCAACGGCGGCCATCAAGAACCGGTGCAACGAGCTGCCGGAGTTGATCGTCAACCCCACGGCGTCCTATGTCAAGGCGGGCACCACCGTCAAGCTGACCATCGGCATCAAGAACAAGGATACCGGGGTCTGCGGACCCACCACCTTCAGCCTCGTCACCCAAGGCACGAACATCGACGACAGCAACTTCACCGTTGCCGCCTTCGAGGCCAACGACTTTGCCATTCCGACCAACAACGGCTCGAAATACACGCACCTGGACATCACGGCCAAGCCGGGAGCCATCGAGGGGGCGGTCAAGACCTTCCACGTGAAGGTGGTCAAGAGTAGCGGCGGGGAAACCATGTGCCCCGATCCCATCGAGGTCGTGGTCAACAAGTATGGCACCATGATGCACAGCAGCCTGCAGCTCGGTACCCAGAAGTACGGCAAGTGGGGTGTCAACTTTACCTGCAGTACGTGTCATTCTCCCGACGCGACCAATATCAAGCAGGTCAGGAATGTGATAACCACGCCCACCGGACCCCGTCCGGTCCTCTTCGACACGATCTCCACGGCCATCAATGCGAATGTCGCGGGCGTGTTCGGCAATGACAGGAGGAGCGGCACCGCATCCACCAACGTGTGCGAGGTCTGCCATCACCGGGCCCGGTTCCACCAGTACAGCGCCGCCAAGGTTGCCTGGAAGGACCATAACAACAACGGCGACTGCCTGAAGTGCCACCCCCACAGCATCGGCTTCAAGACGAAAGCCACCGGCCAGTCCTGCGACGACTGCCACGGCAATCCGCCCACCAGCTACGAGATGCTGGTGGTGCCGCCGACCGAGGTCCTGTTCCCCTTTGCCAGCAATGCCGGCTCCCATGGGAAGCACAATGCGCGGCAGGTGACATGTACGGCCTGTCACAGCAACGCCAACCACCTGGTCACGGCGACCCCCGACATGCAGTTGAACCTGGGGTTCAGCGTCACCAACGGGACCTTCCCCGGCTTTGTGGGGAGCGTCACCACGGGCACGATACGCACCCTCGCGCCGGGCAACGACTACTCCTGGTCCGGCGCCGCGGGCACCACCATCCAGCAGGCCCCCAATACCATCATGACCTGCAACGTCTATTGCCACGGCTGGGAGGGTAACGGCGGCTACAACACCGAACCGGCCTGGACCGGCATCACCCAGGTGGGGTGCGGCTCGTGCCATGCCGCCACGGCAGATGTCCCGCCGCCGTCGGGGAGCCATGCCAAGCATGCCGGCAACGAGCCCGGCTACGGCAACGGCATCGCCTGCGCCAAGTGCCACGGCTTCCGCAACTATTCCACCAGCGCGTCCCACATCAACGGCAACGTGGAATGGGACCTCGCCGCCAACAGCACTACTGCCAGGTACGCCGGAGTCGCGGCAGGCTCCACCGGCGCCAAGGCCCCCACCGCCCCGGGCAGCTACGGCACCTGCTCCAACCTGTACTGCCACAGTGACGTCCAGTCCAACAACGGCACCGGCGGTCCCACCAGCTTTGCAACGCCGGTCTGGGGCGGCTCCACCAACTGCAACAGTTGCCACCAGGCCGCTCCCAACACCACCGGCGGCCATCCCCAGCACGCCGGAGAAGAGGTGACCGGCTTCGACTGCCGCATCTGTCACGCCAACGGCGGGAGCACCAACTCCCTCAACCATGGCAACAGCAAGATCAACTTCATGTTCACGGGCCTCGGGGAGAATACCCACTATTCCTACAGTTCCGCCAAGGCGCCCGGTTCCGCCCCCTACGGCACCTGCTACAACGGCAACTGCCACGGCGCCCGCCGGACCCTCGCCTGGGAGCCGCCGAACCACGCCGTTCCGCTCTGCGAGAAGTGCCACACCACCAGCCCGTCCGCCGCAGGGTTCTACAGCACCTCCGGACCCGGCAGCACCACGTCCAAGACCGATCCCTATGTGGGAGCGCATTTCCAGCACATCACCTCCATGCCCTTCAGGTATTCGGCCAGGATCGACTGCTCCGGCTGCCACCTGAAGCCCACGGGCCCCTACACCCCGGGCCACATCGATTCGGCCCTGCCGGCCGAGGTCATCTTCGGCGCCATTGCCGGCAGCGGCGTGCAGAACGGCTATTCCAGCGCAGAGCACCAGCCGTCCTACAACTATGCGAGCAGGGAGTGCAGCAACGTCTGGTGCCACGGCGGCGGCATGGCCTCCAACGTGGGGGCCGGTCCCTACGGCTCTGCCGTCACAGACGGCGGCTCCCTCGGCTCGCCGGCGCCCGCCGTCTGGAATTCTCCCTATCTCACCGGCGTGGGCACCAACGACTGCGTCAAGTGCCATGCTTTCCCGCCGGCAGCGCCGCTTCCCGGCTACACCCACTGGGACGACAACAACAACAGGCCGTTCGTCGCCAACCAGTGCATCCTCTGCCACAAGCACGTGGACAACACGGGATACGCCTTCAAGGACCCGAAACTGCACGTCAACGGCGTTGTGGACAGTTGCAATACCTGTCACGGCCGTCCGCCCGTCAACGAGGCCGGCATGACCATTCCGGCCGTGGGAGCCCTCACCCCCGGCATGGTGGGCGCGCACCAGGCCCACGCCCTCAACCCGAGCATCGGCAAGGATTGCAACGTCTGCCACTACCAGTACTCGCAGGAGATGCCGAGCTACGACATGGAGATGGGCTTCAACGCCTATGGCGGCAGGGTCACCAGCGGCACGTTCTACGGCTATTCGACCCTGTCCGACAACTACTCGCCGAGAATCGTCTACAAATCCACCAATGCGGGAACGGTGGTCCGCCGGACGACCAACGCGGATACCCTCAACACCTGTGCGAACCTCTACTGCCACGGCGGCGGAACGTCCACCCGGGCGGCGCTGCAGGGGGGGAGCAACACCAGGCCCAACTGGGAAGGCGGCTCGTCCCAGGCCGCGTGCGGCACCTGCCACGGCGTGACCGCCGACACCTATCACGCCACCGGCTCCCACGACGCCCACGTGAGCACCGCCTTTGGCAAGCCGCGTCTCGGCTGCTCCAACTGCCACGGCGTCAAGGAGAACAACTACCACGTGGACGGCAAGGTGGAATGGGCGTTCTACAGCACGGCCCAACGCCTGAACCAGAAGGTCGCCAACCCGCAGTACACCCCGGCCGCCGGCAACGGCATTGCCGGTGCCAGCGGCACGACCAACGGCCTGGCGCCGAGCAGCGCCTTCGGCACCTGCGCCGTCTACTGCCACAGCGACGGCAGGGGCAACTATGCCAGCCCGCTGCCGGTCTGGGGCGGCGCGCCCATGAACTGCGGCAGTTGTCACAAGAACCAGACCTCGGCCTTCACCGACAGCCACCAGAAGCATTCCGCCAGCTCAGCCAACGGCGGCTACGGCATCGACTGCTTCATCTGCCACCTGGGTTCCGGTTCCGGCAATCCCAAGCACGTGAACGGCGACATCGACGTGGTCTTCAACTCCACGGTGGTGGGCGTGACGGCCACCTACGACAGCGGTGCCAAGAAGTGCTTCAGCATCCTCTGCCACGACACCACGGCGGCGGCCGGACCCACCTGGGGCGTCCCGAGCACCGGCACCTATGACGGCGGCACCTACAAGCCCACCTGCATCGGCTGCCACAGCGGCGAGGTGGGCACCCGTGCCGCGGTCATCCCGCAGTTCGGCGGGGAATCGCACCATGTTCAGGGCGTGCAGATCAGCAACACCGTCTGCTACCAGTGCCACTGGGAGGCCAACGCAAACGGCACCGCCAATATCGCCTATCACACCAGGGCAGCCGGCCAGCCGGTCAACCTGGTCATCCGGACCACCACCTCAAGACCGGTAGCCTACACCGAAGGGACCACCGGCACCGCCTATACCTCCAACGGCACCCGGACGGAGCTTGCCAAGCTCAACAGCAACTGCCTCGGCTGCCACAATGCCACCAACGCGGCCAGCCAGCCCTTCGGCGACGGCATGACGCCGACGCAGTACGCATGGGACGGCAAGAGCATTGCCGAGCGGTACAGCGTTGCCACTACCACCACCTGGGCCAAGGTCACCGGCAGCAGCACGGTGGCCAAGAGCCTTACCAAGGCCTATTCGGCCCATGGCCGCGCAGACCTGAACCAACGGGGCTGGACCGTCGGGAACAGCACCACCGGCGAGGTCTATGCCAATACCAGCGGCACGGTCAACGTGCTCTGCTATGACTGCCACAACTCCCACGGCACCAGCGCCACCGGCATCATGAGCAGCTACTCCAGCGCCACCGGCCGCAACATGGGCGGTATCCTCAAGGCAACCAGCAACGGCATCGGCGGCTACACCGCCGACTACACGCCGTATGCGGGGGGCGATGCCGTCGAGCCCAACAAGAACGCCTACAACCCGGGTGCGGCCCTCTGCTTCGACTGCCACAATACCGCCAGCGCCGGCGCAACCGCTCCCTGGGGGTACGGCCCGACGGCCAGCGGCGGGACCTTCGGCTCCACCCAGGCCATCTACGGCTACCACGATACGCCGTACTTCGGCAGCGGCACCTTCGCCAACACCCAGACCTATGCCTACAAGGCATTGAACCCTGACAACAAGGGGGGGCACTTCGGCGCATCCTCCAGCCTGACCACCACCGCCGCCAAGCCCATCAACGGCCTCTGCACGCCGTGCCACGACCCCCACGGCGTGAGCCCGTCCCTGGGAGCCAACCAGGCCTATGCCGTACCGCTCCTCAAGGGGACCTGGGTCACCTCGCCGTACAAGCAGGATGCGGCGCCGGCCAGCAAAACCGAAGCCCGCGGCGGCGGCAAAAAGAGAAGTGCCATGAACGTCGGCAGCACGCCGGGCTACCGGATCGACCAGAACAGCATGGGCGTGGCGTCCGGCGCCCCGCGGGCCAACTGGACCTTCCCGGGCACGCCCACCACGCTGCAGCCGAGGACCGAGGCGGAATTCGCCGGCCTCTGCATCGGCTGCCACGCCAAGGCCGACCTCAACAACACGGCGGCGCCGGCCACCTCGAACTGGAAGACCATGCAGCGGGTCCACAACACGGTCAAGGGATGGGCGACCGCCAGCGGGGGCAATGCCAACAACAAGGTCCACGCCTTTACCTGCTCCAAGTGCCATACGCCGCACAACGCCAGGCTGCCGCGCCTGCTGGTGACCAACTGCCTCGACGTGAAGCACCGCGGCCGGGCCGCCTCCGGCGGCAGCATGACCGGCCCCGCATCCCAGAGCGGATCCAGGGGGGCGGGTGTGGGACGCTTCCCGCAGGGGGGCGGCGGCGATGGTAGTTCGCCCCTGTCTACCGCGGGCATTTGGTTCTTCGGAAAAGCCACTCAATCTACCAGCATAACCACAAACAGCCAGACCCTCTGCCACCAGAGCGCCACCGCCGGCGGCTCGACCTACTCGCAGGACGGGCAGTTGTGGAATACGAAGTCACCGTGGTAGGAACGCTACACACCGGATAGTGCACCAGCGGGTGCGGAAAGGACGTGATCAGATGAAAAAGCGCAGCTATGTCAAACCGCGGATCGTCGGCTCCGCCAACGTGCATCCCTGTTAGTCAACAGCCGGCCCGAGCACGGAGAGGTGAGGCTGCAGGGCGCCCCACCTCTCTTCGTTTGAGTGCCACGGGGGCGGCGGGCCAGGAGAGGGCGCTGCGGCTGCGGCCCCACGGGGCGCGATTCAGGAGAAGGGAATGATAACGAGACTAGTGCTGGCCGCCGCCGCTGCCGCGGTGGCGCTGGGCCACCCCGCGGATGTCCGTGCCTATGAATACGAGCAGGAAGCGACCACGAAGCTCATGACGGACATGATCGTCGATCTGGGGGGGCACGACGCGGTACGCAGAAACAGCGGCAAGACCGTGCGTTGCGGCGACGGCGGGACCAGAAGGGTTTCGATCGTCAGGCGGGGCGCGACCACCACCTATCGCGGCGACTACCGCAACTGCCGCGAACGGGGCTTAACCCGCGACGGTCTCTATGAAATCGTCTTCACGGGGGACGAGATCGTCAGCAGCACGTCGAAACGTTCCGTCAACGGCGAGCTCTTTGACGCGGCCATGGAGGGAAACGCGGCCGGGGTGCGGAAGCTGATCCGGGCCAGGGCGGATGTGAACTACACCGAAAGCGTCGACAGAACCGAGGGCGGCACCATTGACGGGGTCTCTCCCCTGATGGTGGCGACCATGGCGGGGAGCCTGGATACGGTGAAGCTGCTGGTTGCCAATGGTGCCTGGGTGAACTATCTGAACAGTATGGCCGTCAATGCGCTCTGGATCGCGGCCCACAACGGACAGCCGGAGATCGTCAGGTACCTGGCAGGCCGTGGGGCCTACCTCAACAACAGCAATTTCGAGGATGTCACGCCGCTGATGGCGGCCGCCATGAACGGCCACCTGGCGGTGGTGAAATTCCTGGTGGGAGCAAAGGCCGACATCAATGCGGTGCACAGGGACGGGGATACCGCGCTCATGTTTGCCCTGGCTCAAAACCGGACTGATATCGCACGGTTCCTGATCGATGCCGGGGCGGACGTTGCTGTCCGGAACAGGCACGGCGTCACCGCCCTGCTGATTGCCGTTGCCGAGGAAAACGAAGAAATCGTCAGAGCGTTGCTGGAGCGCAAGGCGGATGTCTCTGCCCGGACCGCTGACGGAAAGTCGGCCCTGGACGTGGCCCGGGCCAGGGGGATGGACGGAATCGCGAAGCTGCTGGAGGCGGCCGGCAGTTACTGACAGCGTGTTCCCGCTGACGGAAACGGAGACGCCGAGGGAGGTGCTGGAGATGAAGATTCCGTTCACACTGGTTTGTCTGCTGGCTGTCGGCCTGTGGGGGCCTGCGACGCGCGCCTCTGCCGCCGGAGCGGGAGTGGTGAATTTCGTCAAACCGGTCGTGCCGCCATCTGCCCGGGATGCCACCGATGACGGCAAGGGCAACCCGCTCTGCGGGGATGGGCTGGTGTTGCAGAAAAACGGGCGCTGCTGCCCCGAGGGGACCGCCAATGACCTCTGGCCCGGGGTGTGCACCACCGTCGGGACCATCGAGGACCAGCTCTTTAACCAGGACGATATCACCTACTACTGCCCCAGTGCCGACATGTACATTGTCAGCGACAGGAACAGGAACTGGTTTTCCTGCGCGGACAGCGGGTCGGTGCCTCTGTATGCGGCGGCACGGCAGTCCGCGTTCTGCCGTGACCACGGGTATGGCTATCTGTTGAAGATCAGGCCCTGGGGGGTGGCCGGCTGCGTCCGGGTCGGCGACAGCCTGGGTGACGGCTGCATTGAAGCCGGCACCTGCTCCTTCAGCGGCCCGTAGCCGGCGGCAGAAACCCGTTCAGTCCCATTTACTGGCTCAGGCTCGCCAGGTCCATTTGGGCTTTGGTGTGCCCGCCTTCCGCGGCCTTGCGCAGCCATTTCACGGCTTCCGCCCGATCCTGCCTGACGCCTTCACCCTTGAGGAAAAGGAGCGCAATGGTGTACTGGGCCCTGCTGTGCCCCTGCTCCGCTGCCCGGAGATACCACTTCGCCGCCTCGGAGATGTCCTTTTTCAGCTCCCTGCCCGTCTCGTACATGGTCGCTATTTCGTACTGGGCCCTGATGTTTCCCATCTTGGCCGCCTGCTGCAGCCATTTGACCCCCAGCGCCACGTCCTGTTTGACCCCCTTTCCGGTGTAATACATGTCGCCCACCTTGAACTGGGCGATCGCCATTCCCTGCTCGGCAGCCTTCAGATACCAGTTCAGGGCGGTGACCGGGTTCTCTTCGACGCCGCGCCCGTTGTCGTACATTTCTCCGATCCGGTGCTGTGCCTGGTCCAGGCCGAGATCTGCCGCCTTGTGGTACCACTTCAGGGCCTCCTGCTTGTTTTCGGGGACCCCGAACCCGTTGTCGTAGAGGGTTCCGATCCGGTAACTGGCCTGGGCGCCCCCGTCCTCCCTGTATTCCCGCAACGCCGTCTCATAGTCGCCGTTCCGGAATGCCTGCTGCCCGGCGGCAAAATCCGCCCATGACAGCGACGGAAGGGCAAGAGCCAGGGACAGGCCGGTAACCAGGGCGATCTTTCTTGTGGTGCGATTCAGCATGCTTTCCTCCGGTGATGTCTGTCTGTATCCGCGCCAGAGTGGGTTTGCCCGCGTTGCCGCGGAGCTCCGGGGCGGCACGGGCCCCTATTTCGCCTTGCCGGAGAACGATTCGTCCGGATTCGCACATCATTGCCAGAAATGTACCAATCGTGGGCAGGTTGAAGGTGCCGCGGCCGCCGCAACGAAAACGGGCGGCCTGCCGCGGGCTCGGGGCCGGGGACGGAGTGCGGGCAAGGCTCTGCATTGGGTCTGGTATATTCTTTGCTTTTAATTGGTTTTTTTGCATAATGGGCCTCATTTGCGGTGAAAAAGCGGTGACTTTGTGGCTCGCATCGGCTGTAATCCGGTTATTCGGGTCGATTTTCCGCACGTTCGATCACCTGAGGCTATTCGCCGGTCTGTACGCGAAATCACGTGGCAGTATCAGCGGCGGAGCTGCCTGTCCCGGCCGTTGGCCCGCCGGCAGCGCTGCGATGGAAGATAAAACTGTTGGGAAATTTTTACTAACGATTTATGATGCGCGCTCCGCCCTTGCTGACGCAGGTCGACTTGTCAGGCGTGCCGCGGAAGGAGATCATTTGTTGAAAGACTACTCGCTCGAATCCGACTTTGTCCGGGAACTGGACCGGGACATCCTCTCCTACGTGGAAAAGGGGCTGGAAAACCGTGACGAGGACGGATTTAACGACCTGGCGCTGCGCTGCTTCGAGCTCCAGTTCAATACGGTGGAGCCCTACCGCCGCTTCTGTCTCGACAAAGGGAGGTCGCCCGGAAAGGTGGAGCGGTGGGAGGATATCCCGGCGGTCCCGTCCATGGCCTTCAAGAAGTTCGTCATGACCTCGTTTCCGGCGGAGCGGGCGGAGCAGCGCTACTTCACCAGCGGCACCACCGACCCCCTGAACAAGGGGAAGATACTGCGGGACCCGGCGGGGGTGACCCTCATCAATGCGGCCAACGGCCTCCTCACCAGGGAGTACGTGTTCCCCGACGTGGACCGGATGCGCATGTTCCTCATGGTTCCCTCCCCCGACATCGCGCCGGGCATGGGGATGGCGGTGGGGCTGGATGTGGTGCGGCGGATGTTCGGCTCCCCCGACAGCCGCTACCTCATCGACCGCCGGGGCCTGGACCTGACCTTTCTCCTGTCCGCGCTCATGGAGGCGGAACGGACCGGGGAGCCGATCGTCATCATCGGGTCGACCGCCGGTTTCGTCTATTTCATGAATGCCTGTGAGCGGGACGGGGTCCGGTTCCGGCTTCCCCCGGGCAGCCGCCTCTGCGACGGCGGCGGCTATCTGGCCCAGTTCGGGGAGTGCTCCCGGGAAGAGTTCTATCTCAAGTCAGCGGAGATCCTCCAGGTGGACGAGCACCACTGCGTGAACGTTCTCGGCATGGGCGAGGTGAGCACCAACTTTTTCGATAATGTCCTGAAGGATCACTTGGCCGGACGTCCCCTTGCCAGGGCCAAGGTCGTTCCACCCTGGACCCGGACCCGGGTGGTGGACGTGGAGACGCTCGAACCGGTGCCCGACGGCGATCCGGGGCTGCTGCGCCACTACGACCTGGTCAACCGGGGGATGGTGGTGGCCGTCCAGACCGACAACGTGGGATTCATGACCCCCGGCGGCTTCGAGATCATCGGCCGCTGGAAGAAAACCTCCTGGGAGCTGGAAACCGAGGCCATCAAGCAGGCCCACGGCCCCCGCTTCATGACCCCCATTATCGAGTTCCTGTTGAAACGAAGTCTCAAAAAGGTGGGTAAGCTCCATGATAAGATTACTCGAACGAATGCGGGCCGCTGACGGGTCCGGGGAACGGATCTCCGACAGGATGCTCGGTACCGGCGAGGCCATGTGCACCTGTGCCGCCCTGGTGGCCGACATGATCATCGATGCCGGTCAGGAGGGGGCATCGGTCGCGGCCCTGCTGGAGAAGGCGAAGCGGGAGGGCGCGGGGTAGGAGCTCCTGGCGGAGGGTGCCGTGCCTCCGCGCCGGACTCTTCCGTGCATGGTCCCTTGGCGGCCCGTGCCGCCCGATGCAGGTTGAGGATATGATCAAACGTTTCTTTCTTGCCCGCTCAACGGTTCTGACCCTGATCATCCTGGTGCTGGGAGCGGTGGTTGTCGGCTATCTCTTCCCCCAGCGGTTCCTGCTCTCTCCGGCGGGCATGGACCGGTGGGCGCTTGACCACCCCTTTCTCGCAACCCTTTCGCGCACGCTGGCACTGGACCACGTGTACACGTCGCCCTGGTTTGCGGTCCTCCTGGCGCTGTTCATGGTTTCGCTGCTCTTCTCCACCTGGGAGCAGTTCACGCGCGCGCTCAGGCTGACCCGGGAAGGG
>NZ_JCAMRN010000099.1:0-10559 GCF_059620965.1 Geobacter sp. PheSNFMC | reverse complement strand
CGGACGGCGCCGTCCGGTCCGCCGGGCGGCGCCGGCACCGCGGCAGAGTCAATCAAGCAGCAAGGAGTATTGTGATGACAAAAAGTGAACTGGTAGAAATGCTGGCGGAGAAAAACTCGTGGCTCACCCGCAAGGACTCGGAAATGGTTGTCAACATCGTGTTCGACAGCATCGCCGACGCCCTCAAGAGTGGTGAGAAGGTCGAGATCCGCGGCTTCGGAAGCTTCACCGTCCGTGAGCGCGGCGCCCGCGAGGCCCGCAACCCCAAGAGCGGCGCCATAGTCAAGATTCCCGCCAAGAAGACCCCCTTCTTCAAGACCGGCAAAGAACTCCGCGAACGCGTAAATCGTGAGTACGCCGATTAGACCCGGTACCGCCCGGATGGTGGAACTGGTAGACACAAGGGACTTAAAATCCCTCGGCAGCAATGCTGTGCCGGTTCGAGCCCGGCTCCGGGCACCAAAGACAGCGTGAATTAAATCAGTAGGTTGGTTTGGAGGGGCAGGTGCGATACCTGCCCCTCTTGCCGTTCCAGGCCGGCAGTTGACGCGACAATTGACGCAGCGTTATGGCAAAACAGCTTCCAGGCCGATGGTGTCGGATACAACCTCTTCTCACGTTACTCGTTGACCCACCTTAGGTATGCCGCTGCATCAACCCCAGGGCCCTCCGGCAGAAACTGGTCGTGGGAGCTTTGCAGTGATCTGTGTGTTTTGTATATAAAACAAAATCACCTTGATCTCAGGTATTGTATTGCATATAATGCAAGTATGCTATTCGCCATTGGAGAAGAAATACGAAACGGGCGCAAGCGGCGCAAAATTTCCCAGGGGGCAATGGCAAAAGATCTGGGGATGAGCCGCGCTACGATCAGCCAGATCGAGTCGGGAACCGTGCAGGACGTCGGTGTCCGAAAATTGATCCGTATTTTGGATTACCTCGGCCTGGAGCTGCGAGTTCGTCCGGCGGGCCGACCCCCAACGCTTGATGAACTGAGGGAGGAGAACGACACGCCATGAGTTCGTTGGCGGTATGGGCTGCAGAGTCCCGCGCCGGTCTTCTGGATCGCTCAGCGGACCGACGGCAGTACGTCTTTGCCTACGATCCGGCGGCCGAATCGCCCGCAACCCAGGTGTCGCTTACCATGCCGGTGCGCCTGGAGAGTTGGGTGAGCCGGGATCTCCATCCGATCTTCCAGATGAATCTGCCGGAAGGGGCGCTGTTGGAGGCGATTCGTCGAGCCATCTCAAAACTTGCCGGCGAGGATGACCTTTCCATCCTCCGGGTGACCGGCGGCAATCAAATCGGTCGCAACCGCTTTTCCCTTCCCGGCGCTTCCCTTCCCGGCATTGCGGAAACACGGGAATCGCTCGATGCGTTGTTGTCATACCCCGATACCGAAGAACTGTTTCACGAGTTGGTGTCGAAGTACGCTCTCCGCTCAGGGATCTCCGGCGTGCAGCCCAAAATAATGCTGGAGGCCTCGGAGCGGGGGACGGCCACGGTGGGACGTTACATCGTGAAATCCTGGGGCACGGAGTATCCGCACCTGGGGGCCAACGAGTTTTTCTGCATGACGGCCGCGCAGCGGGCCGGGTTGACGGTGCCCGAATTCCATCTGTCCGCGAATGGCGGGCTGTTCGTCATGAAGCGCTTTGATCTGTCCGCCGACGGTTCGCCGCGGGGCTTCGAGGATATGTGCGCCCTCCAGGCGCTCGGCACGGCGCAGAAGTACGGCAGCAGCTACGAACGGGTGGCGCGCAGCATCAGGGACTTCGTTTCCGGGGAGTTTCTCCAGGCCGCCCGGGAGCAGTTTTTTGCCTCGCTGGTGCTCTCCTGCATGGTGCGCAACGGCGACGCCCACCTGAAGAATTTCGGAATACTCTACGACCGGCCCGGCGCGGCCGTTCACCTGGCGCCGGTCTACGACGTGGTGACGACAGTAGCGTACCTCTCCAGGGATGTGCCTGCCCTGTCACTGGCCGGAACGAAAAAATGGTGGCCGCGCAAGGTGCTGGAAAAGTTTGCCGTGGCATACCTCTCGTTGCCGGTCGGGAAGATCGAGCATATTATTGATCAGGCGGCCGGGGCCGTGACCGATACCCGGGGTGAGCTTTCAGCGTACATGAAGGACCATCCGGCGTTCCGCCCGGTCGGCGAACGAATGCTGACCGCCTGGGACGAGGGAGTTGCCTCGCTCCGAGCCCAGTAACTACACGGGACACTGGCTGAGAACAGTGGTGCCGTCCTTGCCGGGCATGTCCATGTCTTACCCAGGGGAATCGAGATGAGCAAGATCGGGCGGAATGACCCCTGCCCCTGCGGCAGCGGGAAGAAATACAAGCAGTGCTGTTTCCACCGTGCAGCGTCCGCTGCTGCGGCTCCCAATGCCGAGCTGCTCTGGCGCGCCGGCAACGCCCACCTGGCCGGGGGCGCGCTCGACATGGCACTCTCCTGCTACCGGGAGGCCGTGCGGCTCAGGCCCGGCTTCGCCCAGGCCCACTACAACCTGGGGGTCGTCTTTCAGCAGAAAGGGCTGCTCGACGAGGCCGCCGCCAGCTTTCGGAGCGCCATTTCCTTTAATCGCGACTACGCCAAGGCCTACAACAACCTGGGCTATATCCTGGCCACCCAGGGGCGGCTCGACGAGTCGGCCGACTGCTTCAACCGGGCCATCGCAATCGAGCCCGGCTTTGCCGCGGCCTACCACAACCTGGGCACCACCCTGCGCCACCAGGGGCGGGTCGACGAAACCCTGGCCGCCTTCCGCACGGCCCACGCCATCAATCCCCACGATCCCGTCTTCCACAGCGATCTGCTCATGATGCTGCACTACAGCGACATGGACGACGAAGCCCTGTTTCGGGAGCATGTCCGTTGGGGCGAGCAGCATGCCCCGGCCGCCGCGTCCGTCCCCGCCCGCCAGTGCGACCGGGACCCCGGCCGGAAGCTGCGCATCGGCTACGTCTCCGGCGACCTGGGCAAACACCCCGTGGGCTACTTCCTGCTCCCCCTCCTGGAGAGCCACGACCGCTCGCAGTTCGAGATCTGCTGCTACTCCGAGCGGGGCCAGCGCCAGGAGGACGACGTCACCGCCCGGATCAGGGGCCATGCCGATCTCTGGCGCAGAACCATGGGCCTGGGCGACGCCGCCCTGGCCGAGATGATCCGCGCCGACGGCATCGACATCCTCGTGGACCTGGCCGGCCACACGGCCCACAACCGGCTCAAGGTCTTCGCCCTGAAACCCGCGCCGGCGCAGGTGACCTGGCTCGGCTACCCCAACACCACCGGCCTGCGCGCCATGGACTACCGCATCACCGACGCCGTGGCCGACCCCCCCGGCAGTGCCGATGCCCTGCACACCGAGCAGCTGATCCGGCTCGAACAGAGCTTTCTCTGCTATACCCCGCCCGCCGGCGCGCCCCCCGTGGGCGAGGCGCCATGCCTCACGGGCGCCGGGGTCACCTTTGGCTCCTTCAACAACCTGGCAAAGGTGAGCCCGCAGGTGATCGACGCCTGGAGCGCCATCCTGGGCCGCGTGCCCGGTTCGCGTCTCATGCTCAAGTTCAAGGGCTTTGCCGACGAAACCTGCCGCAGGCGGGTCAGCGACGCCTTCGGGGCCCGGGGCGTCTCCCCGGACCGGCTGGAGCTCGTCTCCTTCGTGGAGAACTTCAATGACCACCTGGCGCTCTACAACCGGCTCGATCTGGCCCTGGACACCTTCCCCTACAACGGCACCGCCACCACCTGCGACGCCCTCTGGATGGGGGTGCCGGTGCTCACCTGCTGCGGCACCCGCCATGTCGCCCGGGTCGGGGCCAGCATCCTCACCTGCCTGGGTTTGCCCGAGCTCATCACCCACTCGCCGGAAGAATACATCGCCGCCGCGGCCGCCCTTGCCGCCGACCCCGCCCGGCTGGCCGCCCTGCGCCGGGATATGCGCCCCCGCCTGGCCGGCTCGCCCCTGTGCGACTCCGCCGGATTCGCCCGCCGTATGGAAACGGCCCTGCGGGATATCTGGCGCCGGTGGTGCAGCGCGTAAGGCCCGCCACTCCCGCGCGATTCTCCCCCTAAAATGCGAAAGGCTGTACGGTCACGTGCCGTACAGCCTTTTCTGATTCTGTGCCTGTCCCCGCCCGAGCGGGGATCGACCGGCAGGTTGCCCTGCCTCGGTGCTACTCATTTAGGTTTTCTCCCAGCTGTTACGATATCTCGCCTCCTTTCCGGCCCGCAGGGCCAACGCAATGAAGGTGTGTAATCATACCAACTGCTTCTTCTGACCTGTTGGTATTCTTATCGGCATCCCCGGCCGAAGCTTGAGAACTATTTTTGCGATCAGCGCGGATAGTGGCGCGGCCCGTTGCCGACCGTCGAACAGTGCAATAAATCAGGAATTTCCCTAATTGATTAAATGTTAATTGCATGTTACTAACCTGAATCATTCGTTTACAGCACCAGGGGTTTCCTTATGAAACGTCGTGAAAATGCTGTGTTGCGCCTTTCCGTACCGTTCCCTCCCCAGCCGTTCGCCAAGTATTCCCCGCGATTCAGTGAAATTGACGTCCTGCTCTGGGAGCACCTCGATGTGCCCTATGACTCCGTGGTGGTGAGCCATGCGGGGCGTGTGGCCACGGGTGTTTGCTGGGGCTTCGCGGACAGAGGGGACATGCGGGCTCCGGGTGGTGCGGGGGTAGGGGGGATGCGGGTGAGCTATCTTCACTTTAGCGGACACATCAATTACTCTAACGGGAACAGGAGGTGTGTCCATGGGCAATCGACGGTACGATTCAGACTTCAAGCGTGAAGCCGTCCGTATGGTTATGGAAGATGGCCTGGGTGTTCGCGAGGTTGAACGCAGCCTCGGGATCACTCACGGAGTCTTGAAGGGCTGGGTTCAGAAACATCGGGGCAATCAAGACGCCGCTTTTGTCGGGCGCGTTGCTCCGGAGTCTCCGGAGGCTGAGTTGAAGCGTCTGCGCAAAGAGAATGAACGACTCCAGCGGGAGCGCGACATTTTAAAAAAAGCAGTGGCCATCTTCTCGACGGACCCGCATCGATATTCGGGTTCATAACCGAGCACCGCTCCCAGTACGGAGTGAAGGAGATGTGCCGCGTTTTCGGAGTGTCTCGGAGTCACTATTACGCTCAGCTCAAGGCCGAAGCGACCAAGCGGCAGCGTGAGGATCGGGCGCTGCTGATTGAAATCAAGGCGGCTTTTAACGACAGTGACCAGACCTATGGTGCGGGCCGCATTGGCCACGAGCTTCGCGCTCAAGGCACCCGAGTAGGCAAGAACCGCATATGGCGCTTGATGAAACAGCACGGGCTGAGGGTCAAGACCACACGCCGGTTCAAGGTCACGACGAATTCAGACCACAAACGGCCAGTCGCACCAAACCTGGTCAAACGTAACTTTACAGCCACGGCCCCCGATCGGCTCTGGACCGGAGATATCACCTACATCTGGACTGCCAAAGGCTGGCTTTATCTGGCAGTTATCCTGGATGTCTTCTCTCGCCGGATTGTTGGTTGGAGCATGGACAAGAGGATGACGGACACCCTGGTTATCACTGCGTTCAAAAACGCCTTGGTGCGTCGACGCCCCGATGTGGGGCTGATCTTTCACTCAGACCGTGGCTCGCAGTATTGCAGCAAAAGGTTCCAGACCCTGGTCAAGGGTGCCGATGGCCTGCAAAGCATGAGCGGAACCGGCTGCTGTTATGACAACGCCATCACTGAGTCGTTTTTCGGGACCCTGAAGCGAGAACTTGTTCACCATTGCCACTTCAGAACCCGGAGTGAAGCACAAAGCCGGATATTTCGTTACATTGAAGGCTTTTATAACCGCCGCCGTCGGCATTCGGCAGTTGGCTATCAGGCACCGGAAAACTACGAGCGACTGTTCTTCAGATCAGCCGCTTAGGGAAGCCCCCGTGTCCGCTATTGCAAAGACAGGTCACGGGTGGTGCAGGGGGGTGAGTAAGGGGGCTTCATTTCTCTGTTATGAACTGGAAATAAGTTGTTTGATTTCAGGTGGTTTGAACGTAAGGATAGAAGATGAAAAACGACAAAGTGTTCATGCTATTCTGACGGGCCGGTGGAATGGGACTATGGTCAATGTCCGTGTGGGGTGGATGGGCGGAAAAGACTTACTGGAAGATCAAAGACTATGAAGCAGCTTAGTACTGGCTGCTTGTCATGAGGATTCCGCGCACTCAGGACAACTGCATAAGGTTCCTGAAGGGCGTGAGCATCCTCGGTGTGATCATCATAACCCTAATGACTGGAGCTGTCGTTCTCTGGGGGAAATAGAGCAGGAAGAACCGAAGTTCCAACAAGGCGGTGGCAGATGGTCTTCGCTATGCTCCGCCCCAGTGCCCCCACGACGTTGTGCTGAAGGAGGAAGCATGGGCAAGCGAATGACGAAAGCCGAGGCTAATGCCCTGGTGTGGCTGATTATCATCGGACTGCCTCTTTTTGTCGTGGTGAAATTTATTGAAGCAATCGGTGTGGTTACGTTTGCTATCGGCGGAGCAGTAATAGTGGCGTTTGCATTTTGGTACACATCCTCAAGATCGAAGGCGCGGCAATTGGAGATGGAGCGGCTTAGGGAAGAGCAAAGAATTGCATCGTTAAGAGAAGCTGAACAGCGCCGATTGGCTCTTACGGCTAAATATGCTGATCCATTGTTGATAGAGAAAATTATGAGTCGACATTTTTGGCAAGGACAGACCGAAGAACAATTACGAGATTCACTCGGGCATCCTTACGACATTGACGAACGAGTTTTAAAGACAAAATCAAAGCAGATATGGAAATACCACCCAATGGGGCGCAACAGATTCGGCCTTCGAATCACCTTAGAAAATGGCCTCGTTGTAGGATGGGATGATAAGACATAATCTTTCTGATGCGAGTGTAGAGGTTGGTAGACTGCGGACCCTCTGTAAGCTGTGCAGGCAGGCGAGGTGAAGAGCTTTTTCAATCGGTGGTGGATTTTCAGGTGTGGTGGGAAGACCTACAATGCATTAAAGCAAGAACGTCCCCGGGAATTTTCCTTGGGCGTCCGAAGCACGGGGAGTGGCCGCATGGGCGGTTCGGGAGTTCAGCAGTGTAGCGTTGACTGATCTTGCCAAGAGGTTCGGACGAGACGTCTCATTCATGAGTGCCTGTAGTCAGAAGACTGGAACAGCGGCGAAAAATAGATCAAGGAATTGCTGAAAGGGTAGGACGGGTGGGACGTGAGCTTGAAGTTGCAATCTATCAAGCTTGACCCCATAACTCTTCCATGTCTAACCGCGACAGACTGCCGGCTGACGCCGCCACTGCGCTCTTCCACATTGAACATGAAGGAGGGATGAAATGAAGAATGAGCTGTTCTTGAAGTATGTAGGCGCCTTCACAGAAAACGATTCAGAAATCCCTCTTTCGGACCTCGGTAAATCCCTCGCATCATTTGAAAGACTTGTCGCTGAACTGGTTAAGATATGCCGTGTAAATGGTGAGGTTGTTGTCACTGCAACCGTTTCGCGTGAAGGTTCTCATGTAGTTGACACTATTATTCACATCAATAATGTTGCAGGACAGCTTCCATTTGATGTTCCAGAATACTTTATACAGTTTCTAAAAATGGCAGGTGATGAAAGTTGGCGACAGGTAGCCGAGCATTTTAAAGACCTCAATAACATCCGAGAAGGCCTGAACTCATACGTCGCCGATCACCCGGTAGACATTGGGGTAATAACATGGCTGATAACAAAACTCATTAACAAGGCCCGTAACCATAAGCGCAGCCCGTTCGTGGAGGACAAAGAATTACCAGCGAGAGTAGCAAAAGAACTTTACGGCTTAATAAAAAGGAATGGATTCAAGGGGTTTGTTTCGCCGATCATAAATGAATCCGTCGGGGAAATAGAGATTAGCCCTGATCGTGAGTTCAGAGCAGGCAGTGCAAAAATTAACGAGGGTAACTTTGAGGACTACTTGACGGAGGATAATGAGATCCTGCCTGATTTTGTCAACGGTGTTGAGGTAGTACTAGACGGCGAAATAACCAGCGTCAAAGGAACAAGAGGTGACAGCCTTACGTTCCAATACATTGAATCAGGCACTGTTTACAATCTTGAGCTATTTCCACCAGCCGGGAAAAATACCAAGCACTATGTTCAGTTCTATAAAGAGAGAGTTAGGGTGACAGCTATCGTCGAAAGAACTTCGATGTATAAAAAATCAAAACTACATCTGTCGGATATCGAGCAGGCTCAAGCCACGCTGAACTTTGAATGATCTAGTTCAACTAGTGGCGGTACACGGTCTCCGCTACGCTCAGCCGGTGCGCCTTGTGACGTTATGCACAATAAAATGAGGAACTTTTAAATGTGGACACTAAAGCTTATTGCAGTAATTCTCATTTCAACGTTGCTTTCTGCCTGTGTCGGAAGTTTGGCTGGGCATACAGAGTGTTCGGCGAAGATCTGAAACGTTTGAAAGGAACTCCGTTTTCTACTTCTTATGTTTATTTGGTCGGGCATCTATCCAAAAAAGTCCCAATTAAAATAAAAACCCTGAAAAACGGGAACGAAATAAGACTTTACAAAATGATTGAAAAGAGAAGGCAAGACTGTACTCATAGAAGTCGACCCCAAAACTGAAATCATTGTCGATGCCAGTGCAAAAGGGACTGAATGTTGGCGACCGTACTGATGGCGCACAACAAGGAAGATGCACCTGACAGAAAAGCCGTCAGATGACCTCCCAAACCTTTAGGCAAATCGAACTAATTCCCTGAAAAGGAGTCGTAAATGGAACGGTACATGAATCGCGGCGGAGATTCTGGAGTTTCTGCATATGAAATTGGAGACTCATTCATAAAGGTCAAGTTCAAAACATCAACTCCGATCTACGTTTACACTTACATCAAGACAGGACAGCATCATGTTGAAGCAATGAAGCAACTTGCAGTCGCAGGACACGGACTACAAGCATACATAAACCGACACAAAACAATGAGATTCGACAAGGAGCGGTAACTTAAATCTTATGGGCAGGGGGGGTGGGGTCGGACCAAGCTAACAACCTAAAGCTGCGCTAGATTTGGCCAAAAAGAACACATTCTCAGCGCTTAGAGCCTCACTTTTGCCGGTAAAACCGTCAGGGTAAGACTCCCGCTCCTCCTTTAGGGGGCTGGGGATGCTTACGAGGGGGCAGGGACGTTCCCGTAGCGGCTCTCCATCCCGAAGCCGGAGAGCCGCTTGCGATCATAACTGATGTGAGGCGGGTTATTTGGTGACGATCATAACGAGATCGATCGTTGAATTAATTGAAGTGCTGGACGGCTAGCAGAACATTTTTGGAATGAGTCGGATGGGCATGGACCGTTTTCCCTATCTGTTCCAGGGTTAGACGGTTTTCGACCGCCACTGCCATCTCGTGGATCATTTCTGTTGCCCCTTCTCCGATGATGATTGCCCCGGCGATCTGAGAGGTATCCTCCTCGATAAACAGCTTCACGAAGGCCGGCGCGACTTTGTCCACCACGGCGCGGCCATTGGGGGCCTGTGGCATGGTGAAGGCCTTAATGCCGGCCCTGGCTTCATGTGTTCCTACTGCCGCCACTTCGGGGTGACAGAACACAACTCGCGGCACAGCACGATGGTCGAGGGGGTGGCGACTGCCCTGGATAAGATTCTGGGCAAGCAGGTACCCTTCTTTTTCTGCCGCATGGGCCAGGGTCATGCCACCGATCACGTCGCCCAGCGCGTAGATGTGGGGAACGGTGGTCTGCATCATTTCGTTAACCTTGACAGCGCCCTGTTCGGTCGCTACTCCGGCAGCGTCAAGGTTCAGCCCGGCAATGTTCGCTGTGCGGCCGATGCCGACCAGTACCTTGTCGAATTCTTCGGTTGCGCTGGAGCCGTCATAATGGACATGGACCGTTCCCGCCTCGACTGAAATGCTTTTGATGGCTGCGCCTGTTTTCACCGCGATGCCCTGCTGTTCAAAGGTGGACTGCAGCGTTTTCCCGGCTTCCCTGTCTTCACGTGGCAGCAGGCTATCCATGGCTTCAACCCTTATAAGGCCCCGGTCTGTCAAGGGCAAAAATAGGCCCTGACGATTTTGAATCGCTTTTTTACATGAATCGGATCAGCAGTTTCCCTGTTCTGACTTCATTTCTAAATAATCAGAGTCAGGAACCTTTGCCAGGAGGAAAGGTCCTGCACCAAACACTTATCGAGGTTCACACCGCTGCGAGTGCTTCATCGCAGCGGCTGCGAAGGCATCTCCTTCGCGACCTGGAAACTCTTCCGTACCCTCAGCCGTCCCACTCAAAGCGTCGGGATTGAACCTGACGGAGCATCGCAGTTGTTGCCGGGCTCAGGCGAGGGGCAGAACACACTGAAACCGCAAGAAATCGATCCATGTATGTAAGGAGCGGGACGGAGCTCTAATCCAAGCGACAGGGATGCCGGGGCACTGGCATATCGACCGGTACGCGTTCGAAGACGCACCTATCATGTATCACGGTCGTGTTCATGCTCGCCCCATATGGCTCCAGT
>NZ_JCAMRN010000098.1:0-10661 GCF_059620965.1 Geobacter sp. PheSNFMC | reverse complement strand
CTCTCCTGCATGAAACGCGACTCCTGACTGAAGGGTACGGCCGCTGAGCGGACCGGTAAAAAACAAAAGACGAGCGTGACGCTCGTCTTCAAAGTATGGTTACTATGACAATTCTGCCTTGAAATGACAAGTTAAAAGTGGCGATGGGGTTGATTTCGACCCAATACCCATGGCATATATGTTGCTGCGTTATGTTCAGTCTCACGCAATCGGAATGTGCTGCCATGTCACTGTTCAAAGACGTCCTTCATACGCTTGCCCGCGGCGCCATCAAGGAAGACCGCCCGATCATGGCCTTCATGCTCGGCCTCGCCGCATTGTCCGTCAGCCTCATCATTGTCGGGCTGACCAGGTAGAAACCGCCGTGAACCGTCGCTTTCTCTCTACACTCCTGTCGCTTTCCCTGGCCGTGGGCCTGGGAAGTTCGCCTGCCGCAGCGGCTCGCCGCCTGCCCGTGGACCGCGGCACCGTCACCTCCGGTATCGGCTGGAGGCTCGACCCCTTTGGCAGCGGCCGCCAGGTCTACCATCACGGGGTCGACATCGCCGTGCCCGAAGGTACCCCGGTCTATCCCACCGAGCAGGGCACGGTCCTCCATGCGGGACTCTACAAGGGGTACGGCAATCTGGTCGCAGTGGACCACGGCAACGGCTATGTTTCCCTGTACGGGCACAATGCGACACTTCTCGTCAAAGAAGGACAAAAAGTCGACACGGCCACGGTTCTCGCCCTGTCGGGCAACACCGGGCGCTCAACCGGCCCCCATGTCCACTACGAGGTCCGTCAAATCCCCGGGTATGCGCAGAAAGCGCGGGACCGGATGGATGAGCAGTTGAAAGCGCTGGTGGCGGAACGGATCGATGGGTGGGTGGCAGAGCACGTGGCAGGCACCGCCCAGGGTGACGGAACCGATGCCGGCCCCCGGGACCCCCTGGCCGAACTGGCGCTCCCCTCGGACGACGGTTTCCAGTAGCGGCAGGTCACAAACCTTTGCGATAGCGCACCAGCAGGTACATGCAGAACACACCGACAGCGGCCATGGCGGCCACCAGCCACCACGACACCCCCCTTCCCAGCCCCAGATAAAGCAGCGGGTAGAGAAACGCCCCGTTCAGCAGGGTCACGGCCAGAAACACCAGCAGCGTCCTCACAGCCTCTCCCCATGGCGCGCGAACCCCGGTTCATTCATAGCGCAGTGCCTCGATGGGATTGAGTCCCGCCGCCTTGCGGGCCGGATAGAAGCCGAAAAATATCCCGACCCCGCCGGAGAAGGCAAAGGCGAGCAGGATCGCCTTTGATGAAACCATGGTGGGCCAGCCGAAAAACTGCGATATCAGGGTGGCCCCCCCGATGCCAATGGCCATGCCGATGAGTCCCCCCAGGAGAGTCAGGAGCACCGCCTCGGCCAGGAACTGGAGGAGAATGTCACGCTGCCGGGCGCCGATGGCCATCCGGATGCCGATCTCCCGCGTCCGCTCCGTGACTGAAACCAGCATGATGTTCATGATGCCGATGCCGCCCACGATCAGCGAGATGGATGCCACGGCCCCGAAGAGGATGGTGAGCATCTTCTGGGACTGCTCCGAGGCGGCCAGGATCTCGGTCAGGTTCCGCACCGTGTAGTCCCTCTCTTTTGCCGGCCCGATCCGGTGGCGCTGGTCGAGAAGCGTTGTCAGTTCCTCTTCGGCCTGATCCATCAATTCCCGGCTCTTGGCCTGCACCATGATTGCCCCCACGGTGTTGGGAAACTGGGAACCGAGGATCTTGCGCTGGGCCGTACTCAGAGGCAGCAGGATGATGTCGTCCTGGTCGCTTCCCTGGGGGGACTGCCCCTTGCGGTCCAGCAACCCCACCACGATGAAGGGGACCCGCTTGATCCGGACGGTTTTGCCGATGGGATCTTCGGAGCCGAAGAGATTCTCGGCCACGGTCTGCCCCAGGATACAGTTCTTCGAGGCCCCCTCGATGTCTGAAGGGGAAAGCTCCCGTCCCGACACCACCTGCCACTCACGCACCTGCAGGAACTCCGGGGTGACCCCCATGATCATGGTCGACCAGTTCATGTTGCCGGCCACCACCTGAGCGGTTCCCCGCACCGTTGGGGCAGCGCGCAGCACCGAGGGGAGTTCGGTGTTGATGGCGCGGGCATCGTCCTGGGTCAGGGAGGGCACGGAACCGGCGCCGACACGGAGCCCGCCGCTGGTGGTGGAGCCGGGGATTACCAGAATGATGTTGCTGCCGATGCTGGCGATGACGTCGGACACCACCTTCTGGGCGCCGCTGCCGATGGCCACGATGATGATGACGGCCGCGATGCCGATGATGATGCCGAGCATGGTGAGAAATGAGCGCATCTTGTTGGCGAGCAGGGCCCGCAACGAGATCCGGAGGCTCATGAGGAGGTTCATGACTGCCCCCCCCCCGGCGCGGACACGGTGGTATCGGCAATGATCCGGCCATCGCGGAAGGTTATGGAGCGGGACGCCCACGCAGCGATGTCGGGCTCGTGGGTGACCATGAGGATGGTGATTCCTTTGCCGTGGAGTTCCGCGAAAATCCGCATGATCTCTTCACTGGTGGCGCTGTCCAGGTTACCGGTGGGCTCGTCTGCCAGGAGCAGGGCCGGGGCGTTCACCAGTGCCCGGGCAATGGCAACCCGCTGCTGCTGACCGCCGGAAAGCTGATTGCTGTAGTGACCCGCCCGTTCGGCAAGCCCCACCATGGCCAGGGCCGCCAGCGCACGCTCGCGCCGTTGCGCGGCGTGGACCCCTGCGTAGACCAGGGGAAGCTCGACGTTTTCCCGTGCCGTGGTGCGAGGGAGGAGGTTGAACCCCTGGAAGACGAAGCCGAGCTTGCGGTTGCGGATGGCGGCCAGCTCATTCTGCGAAAGCTCGCCGACGTTCACTCCCTCCAGCAGATAGGTGCCGGAGGTCGGTACGTCCAGGCAGCCGAGCATGTTCATGCAGGTGGACTTGCCGCTGCCGGACGACCCCATGATGGCGATGAACTCCCCCTGCTCCACCGAGAAGGATATGCCCCGCAGGGCCTCCACCCGCTGGTCCCCCATGGTGTAGACCTTGGCGACGTTATCGAGCCTGACGACCGCGCCCATCTAGAACCGCATCCCCATGGGAGATCTGCCGCTGCCTCCGCTCTTCTGTTTATCCCTGGGCGTGGTCTCCTGAACGATCACCTCGTCGCCCTCCTTCAGGGCTCCGGAAACGATCTCCACATGGCTGTCGTTGCCGAGGCCGGTCTGCACCTTCACCGGCACCGGCTTCTTCTCCGGCGACAGGATGAAGACCTGCTGTCCCGCCTCCCGCTTCGCCTTTGCCGGACCGGACGGGGCGCGGCGTTCACCCTCGTCACCGTCCGCGCGGGGCTTGAACCGCAGTGCCGCCATGGGGACTTTGAGCACTTTTTCCTTTTTGCCCACCTCAACGGCCACGTTGGCAGTCATGCCCGGCTTGAGCTTCAATTCGGGATTGTCCACGGTGATGACCACCACGTAGGTGACCACATTCTGGGTGATGACCGGGGCATTGCGGATCTGGGCCACCCGGGCATTGAATTTCTCGTCCGGATAGGCATCCACGGTGAAGGTAACCTGCTGCCCCACCCGCACGCGACTGATATCGGCCTCGTCCACGCTGGTCTCGATCTGCATCCGGGTAAGATCCTGGGCGATGGTGAACAGGGTCGGGGTCTGGAAGGAGGCGGCCACGGTCTGTCCCACGTCCACGGCCCGGGATATGACGACACCATCCACCGGCGACCGGATGGTGGCGTTCTTCAGGTTGGTTTCCGCCCGGGACAGGGCGCCCCGGGTTTGGACGACCGAGGCTTCAGCGGCCTTGACGGCGGCGGCGGCCTCCTGGGCGCCGGTTTCAGCGGTGTCGAAGTCGCTCTGGGATACGACTCCCTCCTTGACCAGTTGCCGGTTGCGCTCCATGGTCCGCTTGGCATCGGCGGCAGTGGCCCTGGCCTTCAAGAGATTCGCCTGAGCGCTCAGAAGGTTGCCCCTTGCCTGCTCCACGTCAGCCCGAAACAGTGCCGGATCGATCTCGGCGATGACCTGTCCCTTTTTCACGGGGGTATTGTAGTCCACGAGCAGGCGATAGATGGTGCCGGAGACCTGGGTCCCGACCTGAACAGTGGTGACTGCGCTCAGGTTGCCCGTGGCTGAGACGGTGGCAACGACATCGCCCCGTTCCACTTTAACAGTCTTGTAGGTCCGTTCGGGTTCACGTTTGCCGAAGGCAAAATAGATTCCCGCTACGGCTGCGATGACAACCGCCGCGATGATGGCTGCTTTTTTCATTCTCACCTCATGGGGGAAAGATGGCACGGGGATTATATATCAAAAACGGCAGAACGCACCAGCCGTTGACATGAAAAAGCCCCCTGCCGCAAACGACAGGGGGCTCATGGTAACGCCCGCCGCCATCAGGCGGCGGGCCGGCGTCGGCAACCCTCCTTGCAGCGGGTAACCGGACGAAGCATATAGATCGTGGTCCACATGGCCTGGGGTCTCCTTTCAGAGAAATTTCCTCAGTGCGCGAGGTTATAGTTATGATAATCCTGCCCCCCCGCAACGTCAAGGAGCGGAGCCATTAAAGTTTACTCCTTGAATTTCTTGAACAGTTTCAGCAGCACTCCGTCCCGTACCCCGAGGGAGCCGTCGGGGCAGAGTTCGCGGCAGCAGAAGCACCGGATACAGGCGTGGTAGTCGAAATGGAGCCGGCCGTCGCGCACGGAGATGGCCCGTGGAGGGCAGGCGTCAAGGCACGCCCCGCACAGGCGGCACCCTTCGGGGTTCGGCACCGGCCGCGCTGTGAGATGATGGCGAAGCCGGTTCTTGAGGAAACCGGGGAGGCCGAACTGGACGTCCGACAGGTGCGGCAGGCGAAAATCCGGCACCCGGGCATCGTCGGGCGAGAGTCCGGCCGTCGTGATGCGGGACCGGTCCCAGCCATCGATACCGAGCCGTTCGGCGGCCCGCTCGACCCAGAGGAGCTGCTTCGGGATGCCCGCCAGTTCCGCGGCCACCACATCCACCGCCACGGCATTGGCTCCGGCCAGGATGAGCCCCATCGGCCTGGGGTCGCCGCTGCCCGGACCATCACCCTCCATGGCCACAACGGCGTCGACTATGGTCAGATCCGGCGGTCTCAGAAGGTAGATTTCCAGGAGAAGCCGGGCGAACAGCTCCCGGTCGGCGCCGGCTTTGAGGTGCCAGCCCGCCTTGGCGGTTCCGACCACGGCGCCGAACAGATTCTTCACGGCGCAGGTCATGGTCATCATTTCGTGGGTCTTGAGCTTGGGAAGGTTGATGAGCCGGTCGGCTTCCAGGTAGGGTCGCGCCACATCCATGCGCCTGAAGAGCCCGCTGCCCGAAACGGCAGCCGCATCGTCAAACGGGACCAGTTCGGCACCGGCCTCCCGGGCCACGGCGGCCATGCCGCTCTTCTCCGCCACGGCCCGAAAGCCGCCGATACCGGGAGAGTCGCCCACCAGCGGAATCCCGCCGGCCTCCCGGACGAGCCAGATCACGGCCCGCAACGCCTCCGGGTGGGTAGTTACCGCCCGCTCGGGTGTCTTGGCAGCCAGCATGTTCGGTTTGATCAGAACCCGCTCACCGGGTCGGACAAAGGCCCCCATCCCTCCCAGGGGAGCGAGGGCCCGACCCATGGCTTCGGCAACCTCTGAGGGATCGTAGCGTACGGCCCGTTCGACGGCTACCGTGTGCATCCGTTGCCCGGCGTTTCACGCTCCGTGATGAGGCGCACCTGGCGCTCATGGAACCAGTAGTACCAGATCCAGTTGAGCATGACCACAATACGGTTGCGAAAGCCGATGAGATAGTAGAGGTGCAGCAGGAGCCAGGCTATCCAGGCCGCATACCCGCGGAGATTCATGCCGAAAGCGCTGGCCACGGCGGCGCTCCGGCCGATGGTGGCCATGCTTCCCTTGTCGTGATACCTGAAGGGAGGAGCAGGCGCCCCCTGTTCACGGGCCAGAATCGACTTTCCGGCATGGATCCCCATCTGCATGGCCACCGGAGCCACCATGGGCAGGGGAGCGCCATCCTGCTCCAGCCAGGCCATATCCCCGACCACATAGACATCGGGATGGCCGGGCAACGTCAGATCGGGCTCCACCGCGATCCGTCCGCCCGGTTTCTGTTCAACGCCGAGGGTCGCCGCCAGGGGGGCTGCCTTGACCCCTGCGGACCAGAACAGGGTATGGGCCGGGATGACGGCACCGTCATGCAGGGTTACCCGTTCAGGCCCCGCGTCTACCACGCGGGCGTTGAGCAGCACCTCGACCCCCATGCCCCGGAGCTTTTGCAGGGTATAGCCCTGCAGCTCGGCCGGCATGGCTGCCAGAAGCCGGTCAAAGGCCTCCACGAGCACGACCCGGGCAGCCTGAACGCTCAGTTCCGGGTAATCCTTGGTCAGCACGTACCGGACCAGCTCGATGAGGGCGCCGGCAAACTCGACGCCGGTGGGGCCGCCGCCCACGATCACGAATGTCATGAGCGCCCGGCGCTTGGCCGGATCGGGTTCAATCACGGCCCGCTCGAAAGCCGTGAGGATATGGTTGCGCAGCCGCTCGGCATCCACCAGCTCCTTCAGATCAAAGGCATACTGCTCCACCGATTTAAGCCCGAAATAGTTAGTGACGCTTCCTGTGCCGATCACGAGATAGTCGTAGGGTATGGTGCCGTTGTCCGTAGCGACCAGGCGGGACTCGAAGTCGACGCCAGTCACCTCGGCCAGTTGAAACCGCGTACCGGTCCAGCCGCGTGCCATGGCACGCACCGGGTAGGCAATGGACTCCTGTTCGAGGCCGGCGGTTGCCACCTGGTAGAGGAGCGGCTGAAAGAGGTGGTAGTTGTTCCGGTCCACGAGAACCACGTCCAGCCCCTTTTGCGCCAGGGTCCGTGCCGCCCTGATGCCGCCAAACCCCATCCCGATGATGACCACTCGTTTCACGCCGCTCGTACCTCCCTGAAATAAGTTACACGAGAATATCGCCCTTCAGCCGCACCCGCCTTGACACAGGTCAAGCGGGCAGAACAACTGAGGAAGCATACCCCGATTCAGGGCGATACACAACCGGCCTTCGCATGGTTCTCGGAATCTGATATGATGATCCGGCCGCACGCCACCCCAGGAGGCAACCGTGGACAAGGAAATTGCCACCTTTATCCGCTATCTGGAGAGCGAACGCTCTGTTTCGCCCCATACCCGTGCCGCCTACGAGTCCGACCTCGCCCAGTTCAGGGACTTCGTCCGGGGCGAGCTGGACGCCGGGGCCGGGCCGGAGGCCATAACCCACCTGCTGGTCCGGCGTTGGCTCGCCCAGCTCCACCGATCTCACGCCAGGAGCTCCATCGGCCGCAAGCTGGCCGCAGTGCGCGCGTTTTTCGCCTACCTCGTCCGCACCGGCGCCCTGCCCCGCAACCCGGCAGAACTGGTCAGCACCCCCAAGCGCGAGAAAAAAATCCCGTTCCACCTGAACATCGATGAAGTGACCGCCCTGGTGGAGGCTCCCCGGGAACCTGACGTCCTGAGCCTGCGCGACCGGGCCATTCTGGAAACCCTCTATTCCTGCGGCGTCAGGGTTTCAGAGTTGACCGGCCTCAACGTGGGGGGAATCGATCTGGCGGATGGCACGGCCCGGGTCCTCGGCAAGGGGGGCAAGGAACGGGTGGTGCCGATCGGGAGCCATGCCCGGCTGGCCCTGAGTGCATATCTGGCCGCCCGGAATCACCCCGCCCTGGATGCACCCCTTTTCACCAATGCCCGGGGAGGCCGGCTTACCGCCCGCAGCGTCCGGCGGGTGATAGACAAGCATATCCTGAAAGTCGCCGCCATGAGGAAGATCTCTCCCCACACCCTGCGCCACACCTTTGCCACCCACCTCCTGGAGGGAGGAGCCGATCTGCGTGCCATTCAGGAATTGCTGGGACATGCCTCGCTCTCCACCACCCAGAAATATACCCACGTGGGAATCGACCGTCTCATGGAAGTCTACGACAAGGCCCATCCCAAGGCACGTTCGTGAGCCTCACCGAGGCACGCCAAGCCGCCATCGTAAAGGGTTCAGGGCAAGTCTGCAAAAAATCCTTGTCATTTCCGCCAGTATCCCGTACAGTTACCGCTGACTGAACAACGCTCAGGCGGATTCTGCCCTCCGGCATACCTCGAAGCACCCCCGCCCTTTGCTTCATCGATCACTAACCCCCTCTGCTTTCAGCACGCTCTTCGGCGCGGCAGCACACATGGTTGGCGACGATGTTTCATGCCAGTCAGTTCTGTGTTGTTGCCGACCCTGTTTCAGGGCATCGGGTTGCCCTGCGGCGCGCACACAACCTTTTTCCCGTTTCGACGGCAGCTACGGCGGCCCTGACGGCTCGCGCGGCGTGGTGCGTTGCACCCGTGCGGCCCGTTAACGGCTTGCCCCTGGCCGGCGGAACCCACAAGGATCCTTGCATGACCTTTGCTGAACTGAAACTTGCCCCGCACATTCTCAAAGCCGTAGCCGCCTGCGGTTACACAGAGCCGACACCGGTCCAGGCTGCCGCCATCCCCCGGGCACTGGAGAACGCGGACCTGCTCGCCACCGCCCAGACCGGTACCGGCAAGACCGCTGCATTCGTCCTGCCGGCCCTGCAGCGGCTGAGCTCTCCGCCCCAGGGACCCGGGCGCGGTCCTCGCGTGCTCGTGCTCACCCCTACCCGTGAACTGGCCCAACAGGTCACCGACGCGGTGCGGACGTACGGGGCGTTCATGCGGGTGCGGAGCGGCGCCATCCTCGGCGGCATGCCCTACCGCACGCAGCTCCGGCTTCTCTCTTCACCGGTTGATTTCATCGTGGCCACGCCGGGACGGCTGGTAGACCTGCTCGACCGGAGGAGCCTCGACCTCTCCCGCCTCGAACTGCTGGTGCTCGACGAAGCGGACCGGATGCTCGACATGGGCTTCAGCGACGACGTGGACCGTATCGCCGCCGCATCACCAGCCAGCCGCCAGACCTTGCTGTTCACGGCAACCATGGACAGCGCCATGGCCAGACTGGCCGGCCGGCTCCTGCGTGAACCGGAGCGGATCGACATCGCCGGCACCAAGACGACCCATGAGCACATCGAGCAGCGCCTTCACGTGGCCGACGACCTGCATCACAAAAACCGGCTGCTGCGGCACCTGGTCACCGACGGAAACCTGCACAGGGCCATCATCTTTTCGGCAACCAAGCGGGACGCCGAAAATCTGGCCCTGGAACTACAGGCCCAGGGCCATTCGGCCGCAGCCCTTCACGGCGATATGCCCCAACATGCCCGCAACCGGACCATTACCGCCATGAAGCAGGGACGGATCAGGCTTCTCGTGGCCACCGACGTGGCGGCCCGGGGGCTGGACGTTACCGGCATCAGCCATGTCATCAACTTCGATCTGCCGAAATTCGCCGAGGATTATGTCCATCGCATCGGCCGCACCGGCCGGGCGGGCGCCTCGGGAATCGCCATCTCCTTTGCCTCGTTCAACGAGGTGAGCTACCTGGCCCGCATAGAGCGCTACATTGGCCAGACGCTCCCGGAGCATCACATCCCGGGGTTGGAGCCATCGCGCCCGCTCCGTCGCGTAACAGCGGGTTCCGGCCGCAAGCCGGGAATGGGCACCGGTTCAGCCCGGAAGGGCTCCCCGAACCGCTCCGCCGGCGCGGCGCCCGGCAGGACCGGCAAATCGTCGGATCGCACATCCTGGGGGAGCAGACGGACACAGGATCCGGTTGTGGAATATCGGAGCTCAACGGGGCGGCACGGAGCAGGACAACCCCGTCGATCATCATGATTCGCCAGGGGATGCCATTCCCGCATCCCCGCTTGCGACAGCTACGAAAAAAACTACAAAAAAGCCCCGCCGAAGTTCGGCGGGGCTTTTTCATGCCTGGTACAGGTTGACGATCTTACTCGCAGAGGTCGATCTTCACGTCCCAGTTCTTGATCTTCATGGTGCCGTTGCGCTCCAGATTGAGGTGCATCTTGAAGGCGCGGTCCCACAGTTGCGGCTCGTGGCCCACCTTGCGCTTGAGGCAATCGGCGCTGGCAATTTCCAGGTACTCGCTGAGAATCGGCTTGTAGTCCGGGTGGGCGCACTTCTCGATGATCCGCTTGGCGCGATCCTTCGGCGCCAGACCACGGAGATCGGCCAGACCCTGCTCGGTGACCACGCAGTCCAGATCGTGCTCGGTGTGGTCGATGTGGGAGCAATGCGGCACCACGCAGGAAATGCCGGTCGGGTCGGTCTTGGACGGACGGCTCGACGGGGTGTGCATGATCTTCAGGAAGCCGTTGCGGAGGAAATCGCCGGAACCGCCGAGGCCGTTGATCATCCGGGTGCCGCCGACCAGCGTGGAGTTGGCGTGGGCGTAGATATCGATCTCGACCGGGGTGTTCATGGCGATGCACCCGAGGCGACGGATCGGCTCCGGCGCGTTGGAGATGGAGAGCGGCCGGAGGGTGATCTTGTCGAAGTACTTCTCCCAGTTATCGAAGAAGCGGGGGAAGCCGGGGGCCTCGGACAGGGACAGGGAGCAGGACGAAGCGGCGTCCAGCTTGCCCGAGTCGAAGAGGTCGAGCATGGTGTCCTGGA
>NZ_JCAMRN010000097.1:0-10761 GCF_059620965.1 Geobacter sp. PheSNFMC | reverse complement strand
CTCGAAGGTGTGGCGCTTTTTCTGCAGGGGATATTGTTCGTCGGCGCTGCCGATCACGGTCACCTCCGCCGCGTGGAGCTCCACGGCCTGCCCCGCGGCCGGCGACTCGGCAACGAGCCCCCGGACCGCCACGGCGGCGCCGGTGCCGATGGCTCGCACCTCGTCGTAGTTGGCGAGTCCCGGTTCGGCCACCACCTGGAGGCTCGCCAAGCACGATCCGTCATTCACCGCCAGAAAGGCGACCCCCTTGCCAACGCGGCTCGTCCTGACCCACCCCTTGACAGTCACTTCCCTGCCGGCCGGGGCTCCGGCCAGTATCTCCCGTATCCGTATCCGCTCGTTCATGTCCTGTCCCCTGCCCATTTGACTTGCCCTTCCCCTTCGGTATAGTCTGGAGGAACGACGAAGCCAATTGTACAGCAAAGGAGAAGAGAGTCATGCGTAAAATATTCGCTGCGGCATGCGTTCTGGCGATTGCGGCTCTGGCCGTGCCGGCTCTGGCAGCCGACGTATCCCCCACCCAGAGCAAGATCGACGCGTCCGCCAAGAAGCAGACCTACCCCAAGGTGGTCCTCTATTCGGTGGCCTGGTGCCCCCACTGCAAGGAGGCCAAGGAGTACTTCACGGCCAAGAACATTCCGTTCATAAACAAGGACGTGGAACTGGATGCCACGGCCATGGAAGAGCTGACCAAGAAATACAAGAGCCAGGGCGTGCCGGTGATCATCATCGGCAATGACAAGGTGCTCAAGGGGTTCAGCCCCGACGCGTTCGAAAAGGCGGTAAAAGAAGTCCAGTCCAAGAAATAGGACGCCGTTCGTGCACGATGGACAGAACGAAAAAGGGAGCCGAACGGCTCCTTTTTTCGTTCTATATGAAGCATTCTGCCCTCAGGAGGTTCCGCTTTTCGTGATGAGCATGACTCCGACGCAGACCAGAATTGTGCCGGTCCAGCGAAGGGGTGAAACGGTCTCGCCGAGAAACCACTGGGAAAGAAACGCAACGAGGACGTAATTGAGGGCCTGCATGGGGAGGGCGACGGACAGGTCTTCCCAGGAAAGGACCGCCAGCCAGAGGAAGAAGAAGATTGCCAGCATGGCGGTGCCGAAAATCAACTTCGGCGAGGTGAGGGCCTGTCCGGCCACATTGAGGATGCCCCGCAGGTTCATGGCCGACAGGTCGCCGAGTTCCTTCATCCCCTTGGCCAGGAGAATGTCGCCGATGGTGCCGGCCGACACCGCCATGAGCATGATGATTACCGTTTTAAGCATAGGTCTTGACCTCTCCCCGATAGTTGCCGAGTTCGATGCCGAGCTCCTTCAGGCGCCCCTTGACCCGGGGGCTCGTGAGAGCCGCCAGTTCCTCCTCGTGCCGATAGTCCGGCATCCGGCGCGTGATCTCGGCGCAGGGAAGGCAGCCGGGATGGAAGTAGAGTTCCGTGGTCCCTTCTTCAAGGGTATCGAGCACCCGGAGCAGGTACTCCTCGGTCATGCGGCCCGAATTGAGGAGTCCCTTCACCTCCTGCGCATAACCGATGCCCAGGTGGTCGAGAATGGGCCGGCACCGGCCGGCGAGCTTCGAGAAGATGAAGGCGTCCACCATCTTGCCGAACCCGCGTTCCCGCTCCAGGGCAAGGTTTGCCCTCAGGTTTTCCCGGCAGAGCCGGAAGGTGGTGATGCCGTGCTTGCGCATGAGTCCGCAAAGGAGGTCGAAGACCACCGGGTGCATGTGGATGTTCAGGTGGCCGTCCACATGGGAGAGCGGCAGCCCGGTCTGGAGGAAGCGGACGATCTGGGCCTCGATCTCGCGATAGAGTTGTTTGCGGAACGGGGGGATGAAAAAGTAGCGCATCCCCGTCTGGACCGGATCGTCGCTGAAAACCCCCTTGCTGTCGCAGATGGAGGGGAAACCACCGTGCTCCCCCACGGCCCGCCCCTGGACAAGGGTCAGGTGGAGCCCCACCTGGAGCCCGGGGTTGGCCTTTGCCAGGTGGACCGCCTCGTGAAATGCGTCGCCCCCCACCATGAGCGAGGCAGAGGTGAGTATCCCCTCCTGCCACGCCTTGATGACGGCGCGGTTGACCCCGTCGGAGAGGCCGAAATCGTCTGCATTGATAATGACGCGTTTCATGGGTTCGGAATCAGCAGGAATGGCCCGCGGCCTTGCGTTTTTTCATGTATTCCAGATACTGTTTCCCTTCCTTGAGCCGCTTGCGGCGCTCTTCGCCGTCGGTGATCATCTTCATGACCGTCCGGAGAATAAACTTGGGGCGGAAGTAGAACTTGTCGTAGAACTCCTCCACGGCATTGAAGATCTCCGCGTTGGAGAGGTGGGGATAGTTTATGACGCACATCTGGTGGCCCGTATCGTCAATGTAGGCGTCGGAGGCGATCCATCCCTCCTGTCGGCACAGGTCCCAGAACTCGGTGCCCGGATAGGGCGAGGCCAGGGAGGCCTGGATGGAGTTGAGATCCAAGGCTTTGGCGAACTCGATGGTCTCCCTGATGGTGTCCCGCGTCTCGCCGGGAAGTCCCATGATGAAGGCGCCATGCACGGAGAGACCGAGCTTTTTGCAGTTCCTGGTGAACTCGATGGCCTGTTCCTTGGTGACCCCTTTCTTGATGTTCTTCAGGATCTGCTCGTTCCCCGTCTCGTAGCCCACGACCACGTGGCGCAGACCCGCCTCGCGCATGATCTTGAGGGTCTCGTAGTCGCAATTTGCCCGGGCGTTGATGGTCCACGAGATGCCCAGCGGCTTCAGTTTGGCCGCCACCTCCCTGGCATGGCGCCGGTCCGCGGTGAAGGTATCGTCGTCAAAGGAGAGCTCGCGCATCTCGGGGATGTTGTCGACGATCCACTTCACCTCTTCGTAGACGTTCTGGGGGCTGCGGGTCCGCATGGCGCGCCCGGAAAAGGTCTGGGGCCAGAGGCAGTAGATGCACTTGGACGGACAGCCGCGGCTGGAGTAGATGGATACGTAGGGGTTTTTGAAGTGGGGGATGACATACTCGGCAATCGGCAGATCCCGCTTGTAGACCGGCGCCACGAACGGCAGCGCGTCCAGGTCCTGGATGGGGGGACGGTCGGGGGTATGGTGGATGACGCCGTCCTTCCAGAAACTGATACCGTCGATCTTTTCCCACTCGCGCCCTTCGCAGAGCTCCTTGGTGGTGTAGTCGAATTCGCCGCGGCAGACGATGTCGATGACCCCTTCCCCCTGCCGGAGCGACTCTTCCGGGAGGACCGTCACATGGGGGCCGGTCAGGACCGTCACCATGGCCGGCTTGCGCTCCTTGATCCGGCGGGCGGTTTCGATGTCCAGGGAAAGCGTGGGGGTAGACGTGTACATCACCACCATGTCATAGTCAGCGGCAATGGCAAGACAGGCGTCCAGATCGAAGCGCTGCACCGGCGCGTCCACCACGCGGGAGCCGTCGATCATCCCGGCCGGGAAACAGAGCCAGGTGGGATACCAGAAGGACGTCACCTCCCGGGAGGCCTGGTAACGGGCACCGGCGCCGCCGTCGAAATCTTCGTAGGTTGGGGGGTTGAGAAACAGGGGCTTCATGGGTGCTCCTCTGCGCGCGGGACTGGCATATCCGCGTGAATAATCTGGCAGAATAGAGCCATGCAGCAGCAATGTCAAGGGTTATGGGATAACGTACGGCTGGGCGCGGTCAGGCGACTTCACCCAATTGGGTCGCCCAGTTGCAGGCATCCATCTGGACGGGAGCGAGACGCTCCATGGAGAGCTGGAACCGCTCAAAGCTGCAAGCGATGTTTTCGAAATCGTCCTTTTCGATCTTCTCCACCAGGGTAAGGAGCTCTCCCAGCTCCCCGGTTCGGGAAAGCAGCGCTTCCCGCACGTCATTGTCCAGATTGAGAGGGGCAAGGACCTCGTCCATGGAAACCTTGAGCAGTGCGTCAGCCAGGGATAGGATACCGGTCATGAAGGCGCGGTCGGGGTAGTCCCGATCCAGGCGGGCAGCGGGCTGTTCCGAGATGATGAGCTCCATGAGACGGGCCCGGGTGGCAGCCATGACCAGGAGTGGGTTGTCCCCTACCCCCTGGGCGTTGTTGGCGAAGAGTGCCATCATGGCCCAGCGCCGCAACTGGTGGTAGCCAAGCACCATGATCGCGTGGCGAAGCGAGGTGATCCTTTCCTTGAGACCAACAGCAACGGAGTTGACGAGCCGCAGGAGATTGAGGACCAGATTCGGGTTCTGCTTGAAGGTCTCCTCCAGTTCCGCCAGTTCCACTTCTGCCACCAACTGATTGAAAAGCTTGACGATGGCCAGCCGGCCCACGTCGACGCGGGTGCGGGTGAGCACCACGGGGCGGGCGAAGTAGTAGCCCTGGAAATAGGTAAAACCGAGCTTGGCGCACCGCTCGTACTGCTCCACCGTCTCCACCTTTTCGGCCAGGAGCTTGGTGTTCCACTTCCTGAGCGTCTCGACTTCCGAGGCAAGATTTTCCAGGCCGGTGCGGAACAGGTCAATTTTGATCACGTCAACGAGATGGTAGAGGGGCTCGTAGACCGGTTCATAGACATGGTCGTCAAGGGCCAGGGAAAACCCCTTTTCCCGCAATTCATGGCAACGGCCGATAACGGTTTCGGTAATCGGCACATGCTCCAGAAGCTCGATGACCACCTTTTCGGGCGGAAGAAGCTCCAGGGCCTCGCTCATGAGGACATCGGCGTTGACGTTGATGAACCCCTTGTGCTTGCCGAGTATCTCCCGGAAACCGAAACTGGAGAGCGCATCGAAAATCACACTGGCACTGGCCTGGAGATAGTCGGTCACATTGGCGTGGAGAGAGTCGGCTGACCGGAACAGAAGTTCGAAGCCGTAGAGCCGCTGCTCCCGATCAAGGATTGGTTGTCTGCCCAGGAAAAACTTTTCTTCCGCCATGTCTTCACCCACCCCCATGTACACCGCGACTATGCCAAGCTTAACCCGCTATAATCGAAACATCAAGGAGCTTTAGTTAAATAGCGCGTCGGACCATGCTCGGTGCCTGCCTCCATCCGGCCGGGTTACCCGTCATGGAAGAGCATGCCCACCCTGCCCGGTCAGTTACGGGGATTCAACTGCAATGCCTGATCACCTCCGCTGCAATGGCTTCCAAAGGCAGCACCTTGATTGCCCCGCCGCGTTTGATGGCTTCGTTGGGCATGCCGAACACCACGCAGCTCGCTTCGTCCTGGGCAATGGTCATGGCACCGGCATCCTTCATCTCGCGCATGCCGCTGGCGCCGTCGTCTCCCATGCCGGTCATAATGACTCCCATGGCGTTCTTACCGGCATACCGGGCCGCCGAACGGAACAGAACATCTACCGACGGGCGATGGCGGGACACTAGGGGCCCGTCCTTGATCTCCACATAGTATCGGGCACCGCTCCGTTTGAGGAGCATGTGCCGGTTGCCCGGAGCAATGAGGGCCCTGCCGCGGATCACCGAATCGTTGTCAACGGCCTCCTTGACCGAGATACGGCAGATGCCGTCGAGTCGCTGGGCAAAGGCCCGGGTGAACCCTTCGGGCATATGCTGGACAATGACGATGGGCGGGCAATCGGCGGGGAAGGACTCCAGGAAAACGCGCAATGCCTCGGTACCACCAGTGGAGGCACCCACCACCACCACTTTCTCCGTAGTCTGGATCATGGCGCGGGAGGCCGGTTTCTCAAGGATTACGTCGGCACTGAGCTTGGGGGCAACGGCGTGGGGGCGGACGGGAATCTTCCTCAGCCTTGCCTGGCTGGCAGCCTTGATCGCATCGCAGATCCTGACCCGGGACTCCTCGAGAAACTGCTTGGTGCCGAGCTTCGGTTTCTGGATAATCTCCACAGCCCCGTACTCGAGGGCCTTCATGGCCGTTTCAGAGCCGTTCTCTGTCAAAGTGGAGCACATGACCACCGGAATCGGATGCTGGCTCATGATCTTCTGGAGGAAGGTGATGCCGTCCATGCGCGGCATCTCCACGTCAAGGGTAATGACGTCCGGCACTTCGCCCTTCATCCGCTCCGCAGCGATAAAGGGATCAGCAGCCGTTGCCATCACCTCGATCTGGGGGTCTGAGGCGAGAATATCCGCCATGGTCTGGCGGACCACGGCTGAATCATCGACAATGAGCACCTTGATTTTCTTCATGGATCTGCCCATCCCGGCCTTTTCCGGCTCAACTGTCCGCCTCGGTGCGGTTCAACCGTTTGAGCAGCACCTCACCCGTATGGGTATAGAAAAAGAGCTTGCGCCCACGGGTTCCCCCCACATCTGCCGCAACCACCTCAAGCCCTTCGGATGCAAGAACCTGGTGAGCGATGTCCACGTTGCGGCTGCCGACGCCCGGTCGGCTTGCGGTCGCCCCCAGCATGTCAGAACCGCCGAACAGTTTCACCTGGAGCTGCCTCGGGGTTATCCCGCGAGACATGAACATCTCCAGCATCCGGAAGATAGACGAGTCCACGTAACGAAAGGCGTCATCCCGCGGCCCGTCCGGCAATAGCGCATGACAGATGGCCGCCGCCCGGGAGAATACGTCGAACATGGTGACTGAAACGCAGGACCCCAGCACGGTCGTTACCACTGTCGGCTTCGTGGCGAAATGGAACTCTCCCGGCTTCAGGTAGATGTGAGGCAGCTTGGGATGCCGGGTGGTCATAACCCTTTCCGGTACACGGTGGATGCCATCTGGACAAAGGGAACATCCAGGCCCGAGAGGGTCTCGGAATGCCCCATGAACAGATAGCCGCCCGGGATCAGTTGCCGGTAGAACTTGTTCAGCAGCCGCTCCTGCGTCGTCTTGTCGAAATAGATGACCACGTTGCGGCAGAAAATAATGTCCATCGGTTCCCGCATGCCAAAGTCGCCATCCATGAAATTGAGGCGGCGGAATGTGATGCGGTGGCGGAGTTGGGGCACGATTCGCACCAGCCCCTTCTGCTCCCCTTTCCCACGGAGCAGGTACTTGCGGCGCAACGACAGGGGGACAGGATCGATCCGCTCTTCGTCATACACGGCAAGCCTGGCCTTATCGAGAACAGTGGTACAGATGTCGGTGGCGAGAATCGAAAACGAAATATTCTGCTGCTCGCTGAACTCCGAAAGCACCATGGCGAGGGTATAGGGCTCTTCACCGCTGGAACAACCGGCGCTCCAGATGGAAAGCGGCTTGCGCAGTCCGGCGCCGGTCCGCTCCATGAGCTCGGGCAGGGCCTGTGAGACCAGATAGTCGAAATGGGCCGGTTCGCGAAAAAAGTCGGTCTTGTTGGTGGTTACGACATCGATCAGGTGGACGAGCTCTGTCTCGGTACCAGTGCGGCTGAACAGGTACTCCGAATAGTCCTTGAACGAGTTGATCCCCAGCTTGCGCAACCGTTTCTGGAGCCGGGCCTCCAGCATGGTCTTTTTGACCGGCGGCATCTTGATGCCACAAGTGTCGTAGATAAACTCGCTGAATCGGGCAAACTCCCGGTCGGTCATGGCCGTCGTGGTAATTCTGTCAGTCGCAGCGCTAAACATCCCCCCCCCAGCCATACCCCGGAAACCCGGTCTCTACGCCGCCTCGCCCGACATCGATCCGGCAGTCGCAAGTTCGCCGCTGGTGAAGGTCCGATCGATGTCAAGAATCATAATGAACCGTCCATCGTGTTTTCCCATGCCGAGGATGAAATCGGTGTTGAGCTTGGTTCCTATCCGGGGGGCCGGCTCGACCTGCTCCGGTTCCATTTCGAAAACCTCCTGTACCGAATCGGCCAGGGCACCGAGTATGAGCGTTTCGCTCCCATGGGCCACTTCAACCACGATGATGCAGGTATCGACGGTCGGCGCAGTCTCGGACATGCCGAACTTGAGCCTCAGATCAACCACCGGCACCACGCTTCCCCGCAGATTGATCACCCCGCGCATGAACTGAGGAGTCTGGGGCACTCTGGTAATGGAGGTAAGCTCAAGGATCTCCCGAACCTTTGCCACGTCAACGGCAAACACCTCATCGTCAAGCTTGAAGGTAAGATACTGCCTGATTTCGGCGATTGCGACAACGCTCATGGTAAACCTCCGTAACGCATGGACAGCCAAGCACCCGGACCTGTTTCCTCCCAACGGAGAAACCTTGGGCCGATGGATGTCACTTTGTTGTGATATCGGTGAATAACGGGAAATCTTTAGGCTTCTCAGGATATTCCCGATAGGCGGCTACGGGAAACCTGATGCCGTGCCACGACACAACGCACTACATGGCTGCCCCTACGTTCTGAACGCCAATGGCCTCAGAATTTCTCGAACTCGCTATCCAGATGATCGTGGCCTGCCATGTCCAGGGCAAAGCCGCCTGTAACGGGAGCACCCGTGCGACCATAGCCGTTGGCCGTGCCATTGGGGACCGCAGGAAGCCTGATGCGCGCCTTGGCACTCGGCCGTGACGGCTTTGGCGCAGTCTTGCGTCTCACCTCTTCGCCGATCCTGAAGAAAGCAACCGTATCCTGGAGCTGTTCGGCCTGCGACGAAAGCTCCTCGGCCGTGGACGACATTTCCTCCGCTGCCGAGGCATTCTGCTGGATCACCTGGTCGAGTTGCTGGATGGCCTTGTTGATCTGCTCGGCACCCGTATCCTGTTCGCGGCAGGCGGCGCTGATCTCCTGCACCAGTTCCGAGGTGCGCTGAATATCGGGCACGATGGTGGCAAGCAGTTCGCCTGCCCGAATTGCAACCTCAACGCTCGACGAGGAAAGTTCACTGATTTCGCCTGCTGCCTTCTGGCTTCTCTCAGCAAGCTTGCGTACTTCGCTCGCCACCACCGCGAACCCCTTCCCGTGCTCACCCGCCCGCGCCGCCTCGATCGCAGCGTTGAGCGCCAGCAGGTTCGTCTGGCGGGCGATTTCTTCGATGATGGAAATCTTCGAAGCGATCTCCTTCATGGCCGAAACGGTATTGCCGACCGCCGTCCCTCCTTCGGTTGCGTCAGTTGCAGACTTGACGGCGATCCTCTCGGTCTGCGCCGCATTGTCTGCGTTCTGGCGGATATTGGACGACATCTGCTCCATGCTCGACGAGGCTTCCTCTGCCGACGCAGCCTGCTCGGTGGCCCCCTGGCTCATCTCCTCTGACGTGGCCGACAGTTGCTGACTGCCTGACGTGACGTTGTCCGCGGCCGCCATGATATCCGCCACCACGTCGCGCAACTTGGCCACCATGGAGGCAAGGGCCTTCATCAGTTCGTCGCGGTCTGAGCGCTCCTTCACCTCCACCGTCAGGTTGCCGGCGGAAAGTTCCTGGGCGAGCCTGGTAATTGCATTCATGGCATCAATGAGACTATTGAGGTTGTTTTTAATTTCGTTGAAATCTCCCTTGTATTCGGTCGTTATCTTCTCCGGAATATCACCGCGGCTGATCCGGTCAAGTGCCGTTGCCGTCACCTGTATCGGCTGCACAAATGCGTCAACCAACTGGTTAATGCCGGTCAGGAGCTCACCCCATCCGCCGCTGAAAGCCCGGGCATTGCCACGCACGCCCAGCCTGCCGTCTTGCACGGCGAAGATAAGGTCATCAGTTTCCTGACGCAGCCCCTTGAGCGTCTCGAGCATGGCATGGAGATTCCTGGCAAGAACGTCGCGGTCGGAGCGGACAACAACCTCGACTGCCAAGTCTCCTTCAGCCACGCGCTCTGCCGTCGTGGCAAGAGAACGCAGGGAGTCGATCATATTCTTCATGGACTTAAGTAGTTGTCCTGCCTCATCTTCGCGATCCGCGACGATCTCCATGGTCAAATCACCCTCTGCAAGGCGATTGCTTGCTTCCATGGCGCGGACGAGCGGGAGCGTAATGCTCCGAGTAATGAAAAAGGCCACGGCAACACCTATCAGGACAGCTATGATGCCGAACCCGATAAGGACCATGGTCACCTTGCCGATCGCGGCAACGTTATCGCGGCTATTGCTCAGGGCCTCGTTCACCTGGCTCTTCTGAAGTTTCTCGACCTTTTCGATCAGTGCTTCGTGGGATTTATCAAACTCCCTCATGAGAGGGTTGCCGGCTGTAATCCCCTGCTCCATATAGACCTTGGCCATCTTGACCCCGCTGAGATGAAAGGAGGTAAAGGCTGCCTCCAGTTCTTCCAGCTCCTTTAATGCAGCCGTATCATTTTCCTTGCGGAACATTTCGCGGAACTTCTCTACTTCCCGCTTTACAGTGGCAGCCGCTTCCTCAGCCCCCTTGAAACCATCGGGGTTATGGGTGGCGGCCACGGCTGTGAGACCCTCCGTCAACTCTGACAGGGCTAAGTCCATCTCGTACGCACTCATCAGGAATGGTATCGATTCTTCGGCCACCTGGCGCGACTCCTGATTGACCTCGCGCAGCAGAACAAGCGTTGCAAGGATCGCTGTCATGAATACGGCAACCACAACTCCGAAGCCGATACCAAGCCTCAAACCGACCTTCATGTTCTTGAACATAATCCGCTCCTTTGCCTGCGTATAGACGTCGGCATCTACATCCGGCGCTCATCCATGCAACACATATCTCTTCGACGGAGATGTAAATATATTTAGCTGGATTTTCTTTGATCTCCGATTGGCTGCAGAAAACGTTACCGAAATCATCTGTTCAAGGATAGCGACCAGTTGTTCCCGCGCCGGAGTTTTGGGGGTATTACCAGGGGTGATTGGCTCGTTGCAGGCGACAGAGGCATTGAAGCACCTGCTGGGAGTCGGAGAATTGCTGACGGGGCGTTTGCTCACGTATGACAGCCTGTCGCTG
>NZ_JCAMRN010000096.1:0-11574 GCF_059620965.1 Geobacter sp. PheSNFMC | reverse complement strand
GAAAGCGGACCACGAAGTGAGGGGGGAAGCTACGGAAGAGGCGCGAAGCGGAGCCGGCCCGGACAGGCCGGCTCCGCTTCCGTTGTCAGCTATCGGCAGACGGCTTCCTGTAGAAGCCCCAGGCGGGTGAATTCATCGATCGCCTCCCAGTCGGTCTTGCCCGAGAGGTTGTACTCTTTGATGGGTTCAGCCTTGTCGTCGAAGTGGATGACCTTTTCCAGGCGGGATTTCGCTGCCTGGCAGTCGATGGTGTAGAGGAAGTGGGTATGGCTCAGGTCCTTGAACGCCGGAGGATTGCCCATGGTGTCGAGGGCGTCGGCCTTGCCCTCCTCGGAATAGATGGCCCTGGTCCAGACGGACACCATCCCCTCCTTGTCCCGGCTCACAGAGGACGAGTCATAGTAGAAGGTGGAGAGCATGGGGTCTTCGTCGAGCACCACCCACTCGGCGGCCAGCACGCTTCCCGCCGTCAACGCAAGGGCAGCGACGGCTGACAGCAGACGTCCGGTGATCGTCATGTCAGTATCCTTTCCCTGGCTTCCCGGTTACTTGAAGGTCTTGAGGATATACTCGGCCACGAGCTTGGCATCCTTGTCAGGGATCGCCTTGGCATCGAAGGCGCTCATGCCCGGCCCCGGATTCCTCATGGTCTTGACGATATCCTTCCAGGACGTGATCTTGTTGGCCTTCAGGGCCTCTTTGCCAAGGGGCTTCTGGGGATTCACGATATTGCCCCCCTCGGGATGGCACACGGCACAGTGCTGCTTGAACAGTTCTTCGCCGCGCTTCAGGTCCTTGTCGCCTTTACCCTTTGCGGACGCCACGCCGAACGACAGACCAACCGCCACCACGGCGGCGACTACTGCGATCGAATGTTTCATGTCGGGACCTCGTTTCCAGTTGAATTGTGCCTTCCGCGATGCCATGCGGGAAGTGCATCTGAATATTTGAACATGATAGATTGCCCGCGCCCGTTGTCAAGCGGGGTGCGCGGTCAGAAGGCCCGCGAATTCCGCTCCTCAGGCAGAGCCTCCCTCACCAGGGCGAGCAGCAGGACCGCCGCCAGGGCAGCCAGCCCCGCGCCAAAAAGGAATGCCGCCCCCTGCCCGGCCCTCTCCCAGATCAGGCCGAAGAGCACGCTGGCCGGCAGCGCCCCCACGCCCACGGCGAAATGGTACCAGCCGAAGGCGCCGCCCCGGGCCTCGGCGGGGACGAGATCGGCCACGAACGCCTTTTCGGTCCCTTCGGTCATGCCGTAGAAGGTGCCGTAGACGGCGAAGAGCAGCCAGCAGGCCGGCTCGGATGCGGCTGCGGCAAACCCCAGGTAGGAGAGGGCGTAGACTGCCCAGCCGGCAACGATGACCCGCCTGCGGCCGATCCGGTCCGACAGGGCGCCGAAGGGGGTGGACGCCAGCATCTTCACCAGGTGGAAGAAGGCCCACAGCAGCGGGATGCGCGCCGGTGGAACCCCCAACTGGCCCGCCCGCAGCAGCAGGAAGGCATCGGAGGAATTGCCCAGCGTGAACAGGACGAGGACGGCCAGGTACCGGCGGAGCCCGCCCCGGGGCACCGCCCCCAGAATGCTTCCGTCGCTGGTCCGTTTCCGCTCCACGTCGCGGACCCGCAGGATGATGAGGAGCACGGCCAGGAGCCCCGGCACGGCCGAGAGCCAGAACACGGTCCGCAGGTCCAGGGCGGCGCCGGCCAGGAGCAGGGTGGCGAGCAGGGGCCCCACGAGGGCTCCGGCATGGTCCATGGCCCGGTGAAAGCCGTAGGCCTTCCCCCGGACCGTGGAATCGGATGAATCGGCGATGAGGGCATCCCGGGGCGAGGTCCGCACCCCCTTCCCCACCCGGTCGGCGAAACGGACGGCCAGCACCGCGGCCGGCCCCGTGGCCGCGGCCACCAGGGGACGTGCCAGGCTCGACAGGGCGTACCCGGCCAGGACCAGCCCCTTGCGGCTTCTGGTCCGGTCGGACACGATGCCGGAGACGAGCTTCAGCAGCGCCGCGGTCGATTCGGCCACCCCTTCGATCACCCCGAGAAACGCAGGGCCTGCCCCGAGCACGGTGGTCAGGAAGAGGGGGAGCAGCGGATAGATCATCTCACTGGAGACGTCGGTCAGAAAGCTGACCATCCCCAGGATGAGCACGTTGCCGGAGATGCCTGAAAGCATGAAACGCCCCGAAATTGAAGATTAGAACTTGCCCGCCGCCGGCACGGCCCGCTTGAAGGCCCACGCCTCGATCTTCTTGATCTGCTCGGCCATGGTGACCGAGAGCGGCACGGTGCGGCTCACGGTAACGATGACGTCCTGCTGGGTCAGGGTGCGCCGGTCCGCCCGGGCCTCGAAGGCGGCGGAGAGCACCGCCTGTTCGATCTCGGCGCCGGAGAACCCCTTGGTGGAGCCGGCCAGGAGCGGCACGTCGAACCGCGCACTATCCGCCTTCTGCCGTGCCAGGTGAATGCGGAAGATATCCTCCCGGGCGCCGGCGTCCGGGAGCCCCACGTAGAAGATCTCGTCGAAGCGCCCCTTGCGGATGATCTCGGCCGGCAGCATTTCGATGGCATTGGCCGTGGCCGCCACGAAGACGGGCGCCCTCTTCTCCTGCATCCAGGTGAGGAATGACCCCAGCAGCCGCGATGCCGGCCCGCCCTCGGCCTTGAACCCCTGCACGGAGATCCCCGATTCGATCTCGTCGATCCAGAGCACGCAGGGGGCAACGGCCTCGGCGGTGCGGAATGCCTTGCGCAGGCTCGATTCAGGGGTGCCGAAACTGCCGTCGTAGACCGCGGCCATGTCGAGCCTGATGAGCGGCAGCCGCCACCGGGCCGCAATGGCCTTCACGAACAGGGACTTGCCGCAGCCGGCAATCCCCATCATGAGGATTCCCTTGGGCAGGGCCGCGCCCGAGGCGATGCTCTCCAGGCCGAAGGCCCGCTCGCGCCGCTCCATCCAGGCCTTCAGGTTCTCCATCCCCCCCACCTGCTCCGGCGCGGTATCGTTGGCCACGAACTCCATGATGCCGCTGCGGCGGATCACGGCCTGCTTGGTCTCGAACAAGGAGCGCACCATCTCGTGACCGGCAGCATCGGGGACGTTCCGCAGGGCCCGCACGCCCCGCTCGATGTCGACGAGGTCGAGCCCCTGGGCCGCCACCACCAGGTGATCCATAAGCCCGGGATGGCCGGAGCAAGCCGCGGCCAGCACCGGCTCGCGTCCCTTGAGCTGCTCCAGGAACGCGGTGATCTCCCCGATCCCCGGCAGGCCCTGGCCGAGCACGACGATATCCTCCCGCAGCTCCGCCGGCACCGACTCGTCCCTGGCCAGGACCACGGCCGCCTTCCCCCGGGCACGGACGGCGAATTCCTTCAGCTTGCGGATGACGTAGGGATTGTCGCTCCAGAACCAGGAAAGGTCCTTGAACAGGATCATCAGCGGTGCCGGGTGAGCCAAGGCATGATCCAGGGCCGCCACGGGGTCCACGGTGCCGGGCACCACCGTGCCGTCGCGGGTGAAGCCGTCGGTGCAGGTCCAGACCAGCGGTGAACCCGCCCCCTTGAGCCGGGCCGTCGCCTGCCCCACGATGGCCTCGGTGCGCCGCTCGTTGTCGGTCACCACGCACACCAGATTTGCCCCTGCCCCCATGAGCCGCACGAGCCCCTGTACGCTCAACTGTTCCATGTGCCCTCCCCGCAGCCGTGCGCGTCAGGACGGCAGCGGCCATTCAAGTGTACCGTACCATACCGCCCCGTAAATGATTTCTCAAGTCCGGCGGCATTTGTCCGATACGTTCAATGCGAGGCAGTATGCCAGGGAGCGGGACAGGGTTTCGGCAGGCCCGGACGGGCGGCGGGAACGGAACGGCGCGGCAGGCAGCCGCGCCCCAGGGACGAAAGGAGGCAGGGATGGTCATTGCGGGATCGGACGTCACCATGGGCAGCAGCCGCGTATCCATCGAACGGTACGAGCGGAAGGAGTCGCTGAAGATGTGGGTCGGCGACGAACGGCCGGATTTCGAAGGAGAAGGGCGGGGGATCGGCCTCGGCCCGGACCGGGTCGATCTCTCGGAGCGAAGCAGGGCGGCGGAGGCGCATGCCCGCAACGCGGAGAAGAAGCAGGCCGCGGAAGATACCGAAGAAACGGGGTGCGGCTGCGCCGAGGACACCCTGGAGCCCCGCCTGCGACTGCTGAAAGACCTGATCGAACAATTGACCGGCCGCTCGATCAGGGTCTTCGACATGGAAGAGGCGAAAAAGGCCGCCAACGCGACTGACGGAAAAGGAACCGCCCCGGCCGGCACCGGGGATGACGGGCGAGCCGGCTTCGGCATCGAGTACGATTTCTACGAATCGCGCTACGAATTCGAAAGCACCGCCTTTGCCGCGTCGGGAGTGATCCGGACCGCCGACGGCCAGGAAATCCGCTTCGACCTGGGAATGCTCATGGAGCGCGAGCACTTCAGCGAAACAAGCGTGAGCCTGAGAGCGGGCGATGCGGTGAAAAAGGACCCCCTGGTCATCAATTTCAACGGCACGGCAGCGGAACTGACTGATCTCCGTTTCTCCTTCGACCTGGATGCGGACGGCACCGCGGACCGGATCGCCTCCCTGGGCTCCGGCAGCGGCTACCTGGCCCTGGACCGCAACGGCGACGGCGTCGTGAACAACGGGAGCGAACTCTTCGGCCCCACCACCGGCGAGGGATTCGCCGAACTGGCCGCCTACGACGATGACGGCAATGGCTGGATCGACGAGCGGGACGCCGTCTTCAGCCAGCTCACGGTATGGACCGGCGCATCCGCCACCTCGGCCGGCACCCTGACCGGCCTGGCCCGGGCCGGGATCGGGGCCATCTATCTCGGCAACCAATCGACCCCCTTCGACCTGAAAGACGGCGACAACCAACTCCTCGGCTCGGTGCGAAGCACCGGCATCTTCGTGGGCGGGAAGGGATTTGTCGGCACCGTGCAGCAGATCGACCTGGCGGTGTAGCCTGCTCCGGCCCAACGCACGAGGGGCGCCGCTCCCGGGAGGACGGCGCCCCTTCTCTATGCTGCCGGACCGGACCACCGGCTTCAGAGGCCGGTCATCTCCTCAACCTTCAACTCCACATCGTCCATGTTGAGCCGGACCACCTTGCCCTTTTCCTCCTCGGCCCGGACGAGCCCGTCCTCCACCCATCCCAGGAGCTTCGCCCGCTCCACGCCGAACTTCGCTACGGCCTCTTCCACCGTGCACCATGCTTTGATCGTCTCGATGGTCATGGCAAACCTCCCTTCCAGGCATCGTCCTCTTCGTTAAGTATACCACCGGATTGGCCATTCATGCCCCCTTGATCTGGCGGCCGGAAATCATTAGCGTTCGTGCTGGGCGATCATGGAGCCCGCAACCAGGAGGCCCGTCATGCCGGTCTACGAATTCTACTGTGCCGACTGCCATACCGTTTTCAACTTCCTTGCCCGGCGGGTGGACACCACGGCGAGCCCGGCCTGCCCCCGGTGCGGCCGACCGGGGCTCGACCGGCGGGTATCGCGCTTCGCCATATCCCGGAACCGGCCGGACGAGCCCCTGGACGGGATGCCCGACCTGGACGAGGAACAGTTGGAACGGGCCATGAGGAGCCTTGCCGACGAAATGGAGGGACTGAACGAGGATGATCCGCGCCAGATGGCCCGCTTCATGCGGAAATTCCAGGAGGCCACGGGCATGAACCTGGGCCCGGCATTCGATGAGGCCATGGGGCGCCTGGAGGCGGACGAAGACCCGGAGACCCTGGAAGAGGAGATGGGCGATGAGGAGGCGGGAACCCCATGACCGACACCGGCCTGCCTCCCCGAGGCCGGCAAGCCCCTCGCTCAAGCGGCCCTGACCGCTACTCCCCGTTCACCAGACGTTCGATCAGCTTGCCCATCTTCACGTCGGGGAGCACGTAATCCACCGCCCCGGTGGCGATGGCGGAGCGGGGCATCCCGTACACCGACGCCGTTTCCCGGTCCTGGGCGATGGTGATCCCCCCGATCGACTTGATGTGACGGATCCCCTCGGCCCCGTCGTTCCCCATGCCGGTGAGCACGATCCCCACGAACACGTTGCTGCGGGACCGCTGCAGCGATTTCATGGTCACGTCGGCGGACGGCTGGACATAGTTCACCCGTGGGCCGCTGACCAGCATGATCCGGCGGTTTCCCTCCAGGGCCAGATGGCATCCGCCCGGGGCCAGGTAGACATGGCCCGTCCGGAGGTATTCACCGTCTTTGGCCAGGCTGACCGGCATGACGGACACCTTGGCCAGGCTCAGGGCCACCCGCTCGTCCATGCCGGGCTGGATGTGAAGAACCACGATAACGGCGGCTTCCAGCCGGGGCAGCGTGGAAAACAGCGTCTTGAGGGTGATGGGGCCGCCTGTGGAAACTCCGATGACAACGATATTGCCGTTAAACATGGGGAGCGGCTTCCTCCGCCAGGAGCAGGCGGTAGTGCTGGACGGCCTCGTACAGATGCCGGGGGTCGATGGGTTTGGCCAGGAAATCGCTGACATATTCCTGGAGCCCCTCCATCTGGCTGTCCGGCTCCCCGATGCCCGTGAGCATGATGATGACGTTCCCCTCGTAGAGCCCCCGCCGCACGATCTCGCGGATCGTGGCCCAGCCATTCATGCGCGGCATCATCACATCCATCAGGATGACCCCCCGGAATCCCGCCTCAAGCTGGGCGAGGCAATCTTCGCCGCCGGCAGCGGTCGTGATGGCGCCCCCCTTCACCCGGAACATGTCTTCCACGGCGGCCCTGACCATTGCCTCGTCGTCCACCAGCATCACCCGAACATCCATCGCACACCTCCCTGACCATGAAAAAACAGGGGGGCGGAACCGCCGGACGGCCCGGCCTCCCCATGACATTACCGCTACGCTGATGGACCGGCGCGCCGCCGCTCCCGCAAAAACTCCCCGAGAATCCTCCCCGTATGGGACACATCCCCCATGCGGGCCACTTCCTCCGGCGTTCCCCGGGCCACGATCCTCCCGCCGCCGTCACCCCCCTCGGGCCCCAGGTCCATGAGCCAGTCGGCCTCGGCGATCACGTCCAGGTTGTGCTCGATGACAATGACCGAGTTCCCCGCCTCCACCAGCCGGTGCAGGACCCGGACCAGCTTCTCCACGTCGGCCATGTGGAGGCCGATGGTGGGTTCGTCCAGGATGTAGAGGGAGTGGGGGGCGGTGCGGGGCGCCCGGAGCGCATCCTTCACCGGCTTTGCCTTGGCCAGCTCGGTAACGAGCTTGATCCGCTGGGCCTCGCCGCCGGAAAGGGTCGGGCTCTGCTGGCCCAGGGTCAGGTAGCCGAGCCCCACGTCCTGCAGGAGCTGGAGCGGGTGGAGGATCGACCGGTGGGCGGCGAAGAATTCCACTGCCTCGTCCACGCTCATGGCCAGGAGGTCGCCAATGGATTTACCCCGGTGGCGGACCATGAGGGTCTCGGGGGTGAAGCGCAGCCCCCCGCACACCTCGCACGCCACCTTCACGTCGGGGAGGAAGCTCATCTCGATGGTCTTCACCCCCTGCCCTTCGCACTCGTCGCACCGCCCCCCCTTCACGTTGAAGGAAAAGCGGGAGGGGCCGTACCCCCGCAGCCGCGCCTCGGTGGTGCCGGCGTAGAGTTTCCGGATGGCGTCCCAGAACCCCACGTAGGTGGCGGGGCAGGAGCGGGGCGTCTTGCCGATGGGGGTCTGGTCCACCTCCAGCACGCGGCTGAGCTGGTCCCAGCCCCGGATCTCCCGGCACCCCGCGGCGGCATGGGCTCCCCTGCCGTGGGCCAGAAGCCCCTGGAGCCCGGCGTGGAGAACGTTGCGCACCAGGGTGCTCTTGCCGCTCCCCGAGACGCCGGTCACGCAGACCAGACGCCGGAGCGGGAAGGACACGTCGATCTCCCGCAGGTTGTGAAGGGTGGCCCCCAGCACCTGGATGGCCGGTTCCTCCGGCGTCGGCGCAGGTCGCCGCTCCACCAGGGGATGGCGCAGGGGTTCGGCCAGGTAGCGCCCCGTGAGGGAGTCCGGGGCCGCCATGATCTGGTCCAGGGTCCCTTCGGCCACCACCAGGCCGCCGTTGACCCCGGCGCCGGGGCCCAGGTCGATGACGTGCTCGGCCCGGCGGATGGTTTCCTCGTCATGCTCCACCACCACGATGGTGTTCCCCTTCCCCTCCAGCTTCCTCAGGGTGTCCAGCAGCATCCGGTTGTCCCGGGGGTGGAGGCCGATGGTGGGCTCGTCCAGGATGTAGCAGACCCCCCGCAGGTTCGAGCCCAGCTGGGCCGCCAGCCTGATCCGCTGGGCCTCGCCGCCGGAAAGGGTCGGGGCCGCCCGATCGAGCGACAGGTACCCGAGCCCCACCTCGCCCAGGAAGGCAAGCCGCGTCGTGATCTCGGCCACGATATCGCGGGCGATGGCCGCCTCCCGCCCCTCAAGACCCAGTTCGGCGATAAAGGTGGCAGCCTGGATCACGGTGAGGGCCGTCAGCTCGGCAATATTCCGGTCTCGGAAACGGACCGCCAGGGCCTCGGGGTTGAGCCGGGCGCCGCGGCAGGCGGAGCAGGTCCGCTCATCCCCCTCGAACCACTCGTTCCACCAGATCTCCTCGCCGGTCTGCTCCGCGTCGAAGCCGGGAATCTCCAGCCCCGTGCCGAAGCAACGGGGGCACCAGCCGTGGCGGGAGTTGTAGGAGAAGAGGCGCGGGTCGGGCTCGGGGAAGCTCTGGCCGCAGGAGGTGCAGGCCCTGAGCGTCGAAAAGAGTAACTCCGCTTTCGATTGGCTGCCGGCGTCGGCTTGCGCCACCGCCACCCGCACCACCCCCTTGCCGAAGGCCAGGGCCCGGTCGAGAAGCTGCCGCAGTTCCCCCTCCCCTTTGGCCGACACGGTGATCTCCCCCACCGGCAGGTCGATGTCGTGCTCCCGGAACCGGTCGAGGCGTGGCCAGGGCTCCACCGGGGTCATGACGCCATCCACCCGCAGGTGCGTGAAGCCCTTGCCCGCGGCCCACGTGGCCAGGTCGGTGTAGTACCCCTTCCGGGCCGTTACCAGCGTTGCCAGGAGCGCCACCCGCTTCCCCCTGAACTCCCGCAGGAGCCGGGCCGCGATGGCGTCCGGGGTCTGGGGGGTGATGGGAATGCCGCAGTCGGGGCAGTGCTGGACCCCGAGCTTCACAAAGAGGAGCCGGAGGAAGTGGTAGATCTCCGTCATGGTTGCCACGGTGCTCTTGCGCCCGCCCCGGCTCGTCCGCTGCTCGATGGCCACCGTGGGCGGGATGCCGAGGACCGCGTCCACGTCGGGGCGGGCAGCGGGCTGGACGAACTGGCGGGCGTAGGCGTTGAGGGATTCCAGGTAGCGCCGCTGCCCCTCGGCAAAGAGGATGTCGAAGGCCACAGTGGACTTGCCGCTCCCCGAGATGCCGGTGATGACCGTGAAGCGGTCACGGGGCACGGCGATGGTGACATTCTTCAGGTTGTGCTCCCGGGCATGGACGATGCGGATGGACCGGTCCGGCACCACGGCGGGGAGCGCCTCCGCCGCCGGCTGCGTCGATGCCCGCACCAGGGCGGCCAGTTCCTCCCCGTACTCCTGCAGGGCTCGACCGGTATGGCTTTCCGGGCACGCCATCACCTGGGCCGGTGTCCCGGCGCAGACCACCCGCCCCCCGGCATCGCCCCCCTCGGGGCCCAGGTCGATCAGCCAGTCCGCGGCGCTGATCACGTCCAGGTTGTGCTCGATCACCACCAGGGAGTCCCCGGCCTCCAGCAGCCGGCGAAAGGCGGCCAGGAGCCGGGCGATGTCCTCGAAATGGAGGCCGGTGGTGGGCTCGTCGAACAGGAAGAGGTTCCCCGCCCCCGTGCGTTTCCGTCCCCCCACTTCGGCCAGGTGGCCGGCGAGCTTCAGGCGCTGGGCCTCACCGCCGGAAAGGGTCGGCACCGGCTGGCCCAGGCGGAGGTAGCCGAGCCCCACGGCCTCCAGGGGCTCCAGGCGCCGGAGCACCTCCCGCTGATCGGCGAAGAAGGCCACCGCCTCGGTCACGGTCATCTCCAGCACATCCGCGATGGACAGGGGGCGCCCGCCCCCTCCCGGCACGAGCCGCACCTCCAGCACCTCGGGCCGGTAGCGACGGCCGTCGCAGTCGGGGCAGCGCAGGTAGACGTCGGAGAGGAACTGCATCTCCACGTGCTCGAAGCCGTTGCCGCCGCAGGAAGGGCAGCGGCCGGTGCCGGCGTTGAAGCTGAACGTGCCGGTGGTATAGCCCCGCTCCTTGGCCAGGGGCTCGGCGGCGAAGAGCTTGCGGATGGCGTCGAAGGCCCCCACGTAGCTGGCCGGATTCGATCGCGTCGTTTTGCCGATGGGGGACTGGTCGACCAATACGACGTCGCCGATCAGCTCCGCACCACGGATGGCAGTGTGCGCCCCCGGCGGCTCGGTCGGTTTCCCTTTCAGCTTCAGAAGCCCCCGGTGGAGCACATCCTGCACCAGGGTCGACTTGCCCGAGCCGGAAACGCCGGTGATGCAGACGAGACGGTTCAGGGGAATGCGGACGTCGATCCCCGTGAGGTTGTGAGCGGCGGCGCCGAGGACTTCGAGGGCGGAGTGGCCGGTCGACTCCCCCCTTTGCGAAAGGGGAGCCGGGGGGGATTTCGTTCCCACTTCAAATCCCCCTGAATCCGCCGTTCGCAAAGGGGGACTTTCTGCAACCCGTCGCTCCCCCGCCAGATACTGGCCGGTCAGCGACCGCTTCTCCCCCAGGATCGCCCCCGGCGTCCCAAAGAAAACCACCTCTCCCCCCCGCTCCCCCGGCCCCGGACCCATGTCCAGCAGCCGGTCGGCGGCGAGCATCACCTGGGGGTCGTGCTCCACCACCAGCAGGGTGTTGCCCGCGTCCCGCAACTGCCACAGCACGCCGATCACCCGCCCCATGTCCCGGGGGTGGAGGCCGATGGAGGGTTCATCCAGCACGAAGAGGGTATTGACGAGGGAGGTCCCCAGGGCCGTGGTCAGGTTGATCCGCTGAACCTCGCCCCCGGACAGGGTACGCGACTGGCGGTCCAGGGTGAGGTAGCCGAGCCCCACCTCCCCCAGGTAGCCGAGGCGGGCGCGAATCTCCCGCAGAAGGAGCTCCGCCGCCTCGTCCAGGGGGGCCGGCAGCGCCAGGCCGCCGAAAAACGACGAGCAGCGTTCCAGGGGCAGGAGCATGACATCGTGGATGGTGAGGCCGGGGAGGTGGCGTAGAACCTCATCGGGCAACGCCAGCCCCCGGGGGCGGAACCGCGCTTCCGGCGGCAGGACCCGGTCGGCCTCATCCTTTGTCCCGAGCCGCCACAGGAGCGCATCGGGGGAGAGCCGCGCCCCCCCGCAGGCGGGGCAGAGGGTGTAGGCCCGGTACTTGGAGAGGAGGACCCGGATGTGCATCTTGTAGCTCTTGGTTTCGAGCCAGTCGAAAAAGCGTCGCACACCGTACCAGAGCCCGTCCTCCCAGGAGCCCTCCCCCTCGATCACCCACTGGCGCTGCTCCGCTGTCAGCTCCCGCCAGGGCACGTTCACGG
>NZ_JCAMRN010000095.1:0-18699 GCF_059620965.1 Geobacter sp. PheSNFMC | reverse complement strand
GGCAAGCCGATCCCTCCGGGCGACTGCTGCGACGAGGCCCGCCAGAGCGGCGACCTGGGTGTAGTTCCCCTCACCGAGCTCAAGGCCGGCGAAGAAGGCGAAATCGCCTACCTGGCCACCGGCGACGACATCAAGATGCGCAAGCTCATGGCCATGGGGGTCCTGCCGGGCAACAACATCGTGCTCATGCAGGTTTTTCCGTCGTACATTTTCCGGGTGGGGTACTCCGAATTCGCCATCGACTCCAACCTGGCGCGGGAGATCTTCGTGAGGAAGTAGGAGCAGACCCGCAACACGCTGAAGAAACATCCCTTGAGCAGTACCAGACCGCCCGTGTCGGAGCCATCCGACCGGGCGGTTTTTTCGTGCCGCAGGGGAAGACGGCGCACACTAGGGAAAAATACGTGAGAGATCAAGGAATTTCCTGAATTGACGGTATCGGGAAGTAAGGATATGAAGGATAGTTCATGGTGAAAGACGCACAAAGATGCATTTTCCGGGAGGCACGCATGCACACAGGCGGTGACACGACATGAAAAACCACCATCTCCAGGCAGTGATCGATGTGGAAACCACCGGCCTTTTCCCGGGATATGGCGACAGGGTCGTCGAAGTGGCTGCCGTCCTTGTGGACGAGGGACAGATCGTCTCGGAATTCAGCAGCCTGATCAGGGTAACAAAGGCGATCCCCCGCCACGTATCCATGATTCACGGCATCACCAACGACATGCTCGCCGACCAGCCGCTGCCGGAAGAGGTCTATCCGGCTCTCGGGGATTTCATCGGCACGGCCCTGCTCGTGGCCCACAACGCCCGGTTCGACCTGGCATTCCTGGGGCACGAATTCGGCCGCCTGGGGTTGTCGCTGAACAGCCGGTCCGCCTGCACCCTGGAACTGGCCCGGCGCAGGCTGCCGGAGCTGCCGGACCACCGCCTGGAAACCATCTACCAGCACCTGTTCGGAGCCGTGCCCGAAGGGGCCAGGTGCCACCGGGCGCTCGACGACGCGCGGCTCACGGCGCGGGTGTGGGGGGAGTTGAGGGTGGGAAGGCTATGAAAAGTGGTGCTCTGTGGTAGTCGTGACTTAATTTGTCATAATGACATGATACTAACTGAACGCGTTGATGGTGGCTTGCTTGGCTTGGTTGCGTTGGAGGGGGAAATGGAAAGTCTTACTGTCTCGGAGTATGTTTGGTATTGGGGGAAGGCTGAGAAGGATGCAGGCGGTTACCATCTCTTGCCGTACCATTGCCTTGACGTCGCGGCTGTGGCCGCAGTCTGGTGGGATGCGAGTCCGACTATCCGGCGCAGCTTCTCCAGTCATGCGAGTTGCTCCGAGGTTCAGATCCGCGCCTGGCTGCTCTTCTTTATCGCATTGCACGATTACGGCAAGTTTGATCTGCGCTTCCAACTGAAGGTCAGGGAGGCGTGGGAGAAGCTGCATCCGTTGGCAGGTCAGGGGGCAAGCCTGCCTCCGCAATTTGACATCAACCAATACCAGCACGGCGAGAGTGGCCTCTTCTGGTTCAAGAAAGATTTTTTCGCCTTCAACGGATTCGAAACCGCTGGCGACTCACTTTTTATAGACGATGAACCGCCTCTGTGGTCGAATTGGAAGCCGTGGATCGAATCGGTGACGGGTCATCATGGCCATGTGAAACAGGCGGAATATGCAAGTGATGCGTCTCTTTCTGTTTCGGTCGACGGCAGATTCGCCGAGATCGATCAAACAGCCCGGAAAGAGTGGCTAACAGCATTGGAGCAACTTTTCCTGTGGCCGGTCGGTCTTTCCCTTGATAACGCCCCGCCTCCTCCATCGCCGCTACTGGCCGGATTCTGTTCCGTGTCAGACTGGCTGGCTTCCCGCTGCGACGACACCAATTTCTCCTTCCATCAGTCACCGCTGTCAATCTCGGACTATTTCACACAAAAATTCTCACAGGACGCTCCTGCCATCCTTGCTTTCTCCGGGCTTAACGGCACAGCCAAGAGCTACGGTGGCATATCCGACCTTCTCCCTGCCATCGCAACGCCTCGTCCGCTGCAAACCAAGGTCGATCAGTTGCCGCTTCAGGACGGTTTGACCATCATTGAGGCCCCGACCGGATCAGGCAAGACCGAAGCTGCCCTCGCCCATGCCTGGCGGTTGCTGGCTGCCGGGCAAGCCGACTCGATCATCTTCGCGCTCCCCACGCAGGCCACTGCCAACGCCATGCTGGGCCGACTTGAATCGCTGGCTGAACGTATTTTTACCAACAGCCCGAACCTCTTACTGGCCCATGGCAATGCCCGGTTCAACCGGACCTTCACGGACCTCAAGCGCAGAGGGCATAGCGACGCCACCGACCCGGACGGCTGGACACAATGTGGGGAATGGCTGGCGGAGAGTCGCAAACGGGTTTTTCTCGGACAGATCGGAGTCTGCACCATCGATCAGGTCCTGATTTCCGTATTGCCGGTCAAGCATCGCTTCGTGCGTGGCCTTGGGGTGGGACGAAGCGTGCTGATTGTGGATGAGGTGCATGCCTACGACGCCTACATGTACGGTCTGCTTGAAGAAGTCTTGCGTCAGCAGCACCAGTGCGGCGGCTCGGCCATCCTGTTATCGGCCACCCTGCCCGCAACGCTGAAGCAACAACTCGCAGCGGCCTGGGGAGACAAACGCACCGAATGCAACCCATCGGCAGCCTATCCGTTGTTGACTTGGCTCGGAAATGTGGATTTCCCGTCTATTTCGTTGACTCGTCATGAAACGCCAAAACCGGTTATGGTTGAAATTGAAGCCCTAAAACTTGAGGGAATGGAGCCAGACCAGACCTTGCTCGCTCGAATTGTCAGGGCTGCAGAGAGCGGCGCGCAGGTTGCGGTGATCTGCAATATGGTGAACGATGCCCAGAGAATTGCCGCTGTCCTGAGAGAGACGACATCCGCTCCGGTCGGCCTCTTCCATGCGCGTTACCGCTTCAAGGATCGGCAAATCAGAGAAAACGAGGTCATCGACTGTTTCGGCCCCAGAGGCAAACGCGAACAGGGACGCATTCTGGTTGCCACTCAAGTTGTCGAGCAATCTCTCGATCTGGATTTCGATTGGCTAGTCACCCAGTTGTGCCCGGTCGACCTCCTCTTTCAGCGCATGGGGAGACTGCATCGTCATCGACGCGCATCGCGACCTGCTGGATACGACAAACCAGTCTGTACCGTCCTCCTCCCGTGCGAATGCAATTACGGCTATACCGGGAAAATCTACGCTAATACACGAGTGCTCTGGCGCACTGAGCAATTGTTGACTTCCGCATCCGCCGGTCAGGTTCCGTTCCCGGCCGCCTATCGGGAATGGATCGAAAGAGTCTATGCCGGAGATCCGTGGGGGAACGAGCCAGAATCGGTTGTTACAGGTCATGAGATGTTTGAAGTGGAGTTGGAGGTCAAACGTTACAAGGCAATGGACATGGTCAGGAGGGCGTTTGAAGTGACTCCGTTTTCGGATTCAGATGAAAATGTCACTGCTGTTACCCGTGACGATGAAATGGGGCTCACGGTGATCCCGGTCATCGATTCGCCAAAGGGGCAGCGCTTCCTCGATGGTGGATTGCTTGGTGATTTGGATGAATTCCGCAGGGCAGAGGAGTTGGCTCTCAACAGCATCAATGTCCCTGCGCGCTGGAGTGGTTGGCTGAGAGCGTTGTGCGAAATTGACGACGAAAGGCGATACTGGCTCACCATGACGGAACAAGGAGAGGGGTGCTATGTGCGCGACGGGGACAAGGTTACTTTCAGGTATCACCGCGATACCGGACTGGAGAGGGTGAAATGAATCTGTTGACTGATGCATGGATACCTGTGCGGCCATTACCGGCCGGTGCGGCGTGCAAACTCACGTTGCGGCAACTGTTGTGTGAGGACGGTCGCTGGGAGCTGTGCCTACCGCGCGACGACATGGAACTGGCGGCCCTGCAATTGCTGATCTGCATGACGCAGGTTTTCTTTCCGCCGCAGAACACTGCCGCGTTGAAACAGCGGATCGTTGCTCCGTTGCCGTTGGATGAGTTTGAGAGCGGTTGTGCGCCCTATCGCGAGTGGTTCCGGCTCGACCATCCCGACTTTCCGTTCATGCAGGTGCGCAATGTCAGCGCCAAGGACCCGACTCCCATGGATAAGCTGCTGGCGGGACTGACGGGGGCGACAAACAGTTGCTTTGTGAACGAACCGAGGTTGGGCGCCTGCTTGTGCGGTGGTTGCACGGCCATCGCCCTGTTCAACCAGTCATCCAATGCGCCGAGTTTCGGCGGCGGGTTCAAGGGGAGTCTGCGTGGTGGCGCGCCGGTGACAACTCTGGTGCAAGGTGAACATTTGAGGCAAACCGTCTGGCTCAATGTCTTGAGTGAGGAGCGTCTGACACAAATTATCCCGTGGCATCACGCAACACGCAGTCAGCAACCGACCTGGGTTGCACCAATCAAGGCAGGCGAGACGATTCCATCACAAGCAATCGGCGTGCTGCGCGGGCTCTTCTGGCAGCCGGGACATCTTGAACTGATGCCGCCGCAGGGAGAACAAGCTTGTATCTGTTGCGGTTTTGTCGAGAAACAGGTTTATGCGGGATTCAACAAGGCAAAGTTTAACTACACCATCGACGGACTCTGGCCCCACCCCCACGGCCCCCGTATCAGTTCGGTGAAGAAGGGAGAGCGGGAAGAAAAATTTGTCTCCTTTACCACTTCAGCCCCAGCTTGGACCCACTTGAGCCGGTTTGTCGTGCAGCGGCAAACGACCAACAGCAAAGAGGAAGGGCAGGAGCCAGCCGCTGTAGTGTGGCAGGCGCAGGGACTACTCAACAAGTTACGCCTGACGGTTGGCGGCTACCGCAATAATCAGGCATCGATTCTTGAGCGACGCCATGAACTGATCTTTCTCAATGACGGCTGGAGTGGGCATACAAACGTAGTTCACACGCTGGTCGGACAGGCGGCTGGGTATCGCGATGCACTGAATAAGGCGCTTTTTGTATTTTCTACGGGCTTCAAAGAGGTCAAGGGAGCCGGCGTTAAGGTCCATGAATTGGCTAAGGAGCAATTCTACCGCCGTAGTGAAGATACTGTTCTCGATACCTTAGCACGCATCGACTTTGAACAAGCAGCCCAGGCATTGCTGGCAATGGGGGAAGAGCTCCACGGCATTGTCGTTGAACTTTTCAACGAATCGGTCGCACCCTACCGCAACGATCCGGAATTAATTCGTACCACAGCCGTGGCGCGCAAGACACTGTACAAGCATTTAAATGCACTCAAACCACAGCGGGATGGAAGGAGGGACGATGGAACGAACGCATGATTTTATGGGCCTCTATCAGGCGTGGGAGCGGCTGGCTCCGGGCCCTAGAGCCGAGTTGCGCCGAGTCGAATGCCCGGACGACCTACTGGAAGTGCCTGCTTTTTATCGGCTCTTCAGCGGTCGGGGAACGACGGAGTGGGAAAAGGGAGCCTACCAGAGACTGATCTTTTGCCTGCCGTGCATCAAGCACAGCGGCGAGAATATCAGCCTGGGCAGAGCGTTGGCCAAGGGGAGGGGAGTTGGCGAAAAGCGTCTTTTTCAGGTTGTACGCAGCAGCGAGCCCAACGACATGATCCAGTTACGCCGGATTCTGCGTATGGCCGAACCGACCGTGAACTGGGATCTGGCGGCGCGACAGCTCTGGTACTGGAATGATCGAAGCAAGCGTGACCTGCTCGAAGATTACTTCCTCAATCACTCGAACTGATTTCAAACATCTATAGGAGATAGTTACATGAAGAACTTCATCAACTTTCACATCCTGATTTCCCACAGTCCCTCTTGCCTCAACCGCGACGACATGAACATGCAGAAATCGGCCATTTTTGGTGGTGAGCGACGGGTGCGCGTTTCCAGTCAAAGCCTCAAGCGGGCCATCCGGAAGAGTGATTACTACCGTCAGCACCTTGGCGAGGCAAGCGTGCGCACCAAGAAGTTGGACGAACTGGTCGCGATCATGAATGATCGTCTGGCCGGACGTTACGATGCCGAACTGGTGAAGAAGACCGTTGCACTGCTGGCCGGTAAGGAATCGAGTGTCGGAGTTGCGACAGAAGGCGATGCCGTGGCGCCGTGGGCAATCGAAGAGGTGGCATGGTTCTGCGAGCAGGTCAAGAGGGCGCTGGCGCAAGGACAGGACGAAAAAGCTCTGGGCAAGCTGTTGAAGAATGAAACGGCTGCCATGCGGCAGGCTCTGGCATCCGGTGTTGATATTGCCCTTGCCGGCCGCATGGCGACGTCAGGTCTCATGAGTGAACTCGGCAAGGTCGATGGTGCCTTGGCCGTTGCCCATGTCTTGACCACCCACAGCGTTGATGCGGATATCGACTGGTTCACTGCCGTGGACGACTTGCAGGAACTGGGCTCCGGTCATCTCGATACACAGGAATTTTCCAGCGGGGTCTTTTATCGTTATGCCAGCCTCAACGTGAAGCAGTTGCAGGAAAACCTGGGCAATGCCCCGCGCGAGAAGGCACTGGAGATCGGCGCTCATCTGCTTCACATGCTGGCAACGATTGTCCCTTCAGCCAAACAGCAGAGCTTCGCAGCTCACAACCTAGCCGACCTTGCCCTGGTTTCCTTTTCCGATATCCCGGTATCGCTCGCAAATGCATTCGAAAAACCTGTCCGTAGCGTCAATGGCAGCGGCTTCAAAGAGCCTTCCATTGCTGAACTGCATAACTACTGGCAGCAGATCCATACAGGTTACGGCCTTTCCGAGCGGTGCGGCGAGTTCATCCTCGGTCAGAGTAGCGTCCCTGAAGGGATCACCCGGAAGAGTACTATTGAAGAACTCAAAACTTGGGTGATGAACAACGGAGAGGGGTAACCATGCGTGATTATCTGATCCTCAAGCTGCAAGGACCCATGCAGTCATGGGGGGAGCATACTTTCGAGGGAAAGCGACCGTCCGGCAACTTCCCCACACGTAGCGCCCTCCTCGGCCTGCTCGGAGCCTGCCTGGGCATCAGGCGAAACGAGGCCGGTCGCCTGCAACAACTGGCAGACAGCGTTGCCTTTGCCGTTCGTAAGGAAGAACGCTTCCGAATTAGGCACGACGGCCGGAAAACTTCCCTGCCGATCATCAAGGCAACCGATTACCACACGGTGAGGGATGCGCGGGAGGATTATTCCGGTCTGAAAAGCCATGAGACCATCCAAACTTGGCGCGAATACCTGTTCGATGCTGCCTACACCGTGGCCGTATGGAATACCGACGTTGCGACGATGTCACTGGTTGAACTGGAACAGGCAGTAAAGTCGCCCCACTTCACCCCCTATCTTGGTAGGCGCAGTTGCCCATTGTCCCGTCCGCTGTTCGAGGCGAGCTTTTCTGCAGCAAATGCCCGTGCGGCTTTGCACATGATTCCTTCGGATGGAGGGGTGATCTACAGTGATGAGCCGGGCGAAACACGAACCATACGGCTTCGTGACGTGCCGCTGGTGCGCCAGCCGCGTCAGTTTGCCAGCCGCAACGTCCATGTCTACGGAGGGGACGATGTATCTGAGTAAAGTCTTGATCAACGGGACAGCCTGTCGCAATCCCTACGAGATTCATCGGACATTATGGAAGCTCTTTCCCGAAGATGCCGATGCCGAGCGTGATTTCCTCTTTCGTGTTGAGCGGTCCGGTCAACAGAGCGTGGAGGTGTTGATGCTGTCTCGACGCGAACCGGCCACTGCTGTAACTCGCGACGTACGGTTGATGGGGAGCAAGCCGTACATTCCCAGCCTCCAGCAAGATCAGCGGCTGCGCTTCATGCTAGTCGCCAACCCGGTAAAGACGATCAATGACGAAAGCGCGAGACTAAATAGTGCCAATGAAATAAAAAAGTGCCGCGTTCCGCTGATTCGTGAGGAGGATCTGCGTGCATGGTTGAAACGGAAACTTGAGGGCGTGGCCGTCATTGAGGCGGTCGAGGTAGAAAAGCGTCCAGCCATGAATTTTCGTAAGGTCAGGGAAAAACGGGTCGGCAAGGTTCAGGCGGTTAGTTTTCATGGTGTGTTGTCAGTGACGGACCCCGTCGGGTTGATATCCCTGATCAATACCGGCATCGGCCCCGCGAAGGCCTTCGGCTGCGGATTGCTGTCACTAGCTAGGGCATAAATTCCCCCCGACCCCCCTTTCATAAAGGGGGGATTGACCCTGATTTACCAAGGAGGTGTCAGCAATGCAGCCACAGCTTCCTCCCCTTAAACCCATCCCGATAAAAGACCGCATCTCAGTTCTCTACGTGGAAAAGGGAAACCTCGATGTGCTTGACGGCGCCTTCGTGGTAGTGGACAAGACCGGCGTCCGCACTCATCTCCCCGTTGGCGGGGTGGCGTGTCTCATGCTAGAGCCGGGCACGCGGGTATCCCATGCAGCGGTGACGCTCGCCTCCCGGATCGGCTGCCTCCTCGTCTGGATCGGCGAGGCCGGGGTCAGGCTCTACGCCTCGGGCCAGCCGGGCGGGGCGCGGGCCGACCGGCTCCTCTACCAGGCGAAACTGGCCCTGGACGATTCGGCTCGGCTGAAAGTTGTGCGCAAGATGTACGCCCTCCGCTTCAGGGAAGAGCCTCCCGAGCGGCGGAGCGTGGAACAACTGCGCGGCATTGAGGGGGTGAGGGTTCGTAAGATGTATGAGCTTCTCGCCCGCCAGCACGGCGTTGCGTGGAAGGCCCGCAACTACGACCACACTCAGTGGGAGAGCGGCGATGTGCCGAACCGTTGCCTGTCATCGGCCACTGCCTGTCTCTACGGCATCTGCGAGGCGGCGATCCTGGCGGCGGGCTATGCCCCTGCGGTCGGTTTCATCCATACCGGCAAACCCCAATCGTTCGTCTACGACATCGCCGACATCTTCAAGTTCGAAACCGTGGTGCCGGTGGCCTTCCGGATTGCCGCCAAAAAGCCCCGGAACCCGGAGCGGGAGGTGCGGCTCGCCTGCCGCGATGCCTTCCGCCAGTCAAAAATTCTGCACCGGATTATTCCCACTATCGAACAGGTACTTGCGGCCGGTGGCATGGCGGTGCCCACGCCGCCGCCCGAATCGGTCGAAGCCGCAATTCCGAACAAGGAGGGGATCGGCGATGCTGGTCATCGTGGTTGAGAATGCGCCGCCGAGGCTGCGCGGCCGGCTGGCTCTCTGGCTGCTTGAAGTGCGGGCCGGAGTCTACGTGGGCAAAGTCTCGCGTCGGGTGCGGGAGATGATCTGGAATACCATCGTGCAGGGGATTGACGACGGTAACGCCGTCATGGCTTGGAGTACCAACACAGAGTCGGGTTTCGACTTCCTAACCCTCGGCGCCAATCGGCGAATTCCTGTGGAGATGGATGGAATCAAGCTGGTGTCATTCCTGCCGGAGAATGGAGCGCAGCAGGCTGCAGAACCATGACGAATCCGGTGAGAAAAGTTGGTAGGTTTGAGCTGTTTGGAAATCGCATGTGAATTCAATGAAGTAGAGGAAGTGTGTTCCCCGCATGCGCGGGGATGAACCGGTTGGAACGGTTGGGTACCGTGGACACCAGCGGTGTTCCCCGCATGCGCGGGGATGAACCGATGGTCGGGAAAAACTTTTTCATATGTCACCTGTGTTCCCCGCATGCGCGGGGATGAACCGTATTTGATCGACGTGGATTCTGTTGACGGGTAGTGTTCCCCGCATGCGCGGGGATGAACCGCCGGGCAGCGGTTCATGTCAACGGTCCACATGGTGTTCCCCGCATGCGCGGGGATGAACCGCGCTTGCCCTTCACTACCTTGTAATACGGCTCGTGTTCCCCGCATGCGCGGGGATGAACCGAACTTGCCCGGCTGCTGACACTTGGCGGCATTGTGTTCCCCGCATGCGCGGGGATGAACCGGGCACTTGATTCTTAACGAGTCATCCCAGACGTGTTCCCCGCATGCGCGGGGATGAACCGTGAGCGTCATGGCGCGGGAGTTCGGCGAATTGGTGTTCCCCGCATGCGCGGGGATGAACCGCACCATGTCCCGCTTCTTCTTGATCTGCTCCAGTGTTCCCCGCATGCGCGGGGATGAACCGTTCCGCTCCGAGCTGGCCCGTGCCGCAGTGTGGGTGTTCCCCGCATGCGCGGGGATGAACCGTGCTCTCCGGGCTCTCCGGTCTGGTGAATTTCGTGTTCCCCGCATGCGCGGGGATGAACCGCACCACCGGAGCCCCAGGAGGGGCCAGAGTCGGTGTTCCCCGCATGCGCGGGGATGAACCGCAGTAACCGCAGCCCTGAATGTGATCGACGCAGTGTTCCCCGCATGCGCGGGGATGAACCGGGTGACACCGGTGGCAGGGGTCTGCCCGCCGGGTGTTCCCCGCATGCGCGGGGATGAACCGGTCCGATCGCAGGCGCGGCAGTAGGTGCGCTCGTGTTCCCCGCATGCGCGGGGATGAACCGGTTTGCCATAACTACACCTCCTCGGCCTTTTCGTGTTCCCCGCATGCGCGGGGATGAACCGAAGGTAAGAACGGTCAGCCCGATGTGCTGCGGGTGTTCCCCGCATGCGCGGGGATGAACCGCTCACTCAATGACCTGGTACTGCCCGGTATATGTGTTCCCCGCATGCGCGGGGATGAACCGTCGTCATATAACTTCGACTTGGCGATTTTCCAGTGTTCCCCGCATGCGCGGGGATGAACCGGCCATGCAGTCGCAGGAAATCAAGGCGATAGTGTGTTCCCCGCATGCGCGGGGATGAACCGTACAGGATGTGACCATGCTCGGATGGCTTGCGTGTTCCCCGCATGCGCGGGGATGAACCGATTTTTTCGACAGGCGACAGGCCCTTTTTAATGTGTTCCCCGCATGCGCGGGGATGAACCGGATAACGCTTGAGCGTCAGCGGCTTGACCGCTGTGTTCCCCGCATGCGCGGGGATGAACCGCATCTTTTTGAATTAGGGACCGATAAGGGGAGGTGTTCCCCGCATGCGCGGGGATGAACCGCAGGGAGGAGAATACTTTTACCCGGCGGTGAAGTGTTCCCCGCATGCGCGGGGATGAACCGGCAATATAAAATCCCCCGGACAAACCGGACACGTGTTCCCCGCATGCGCGGGGATGAACCGAGGCATCAGGTTCCACGACTTACAGCGCCTCGGTGTTCCCCGCATGCGCGGGGATGAACCGCTCGGATGCAGAACTTTAAGGAAGTGGTGGGAGTGTTCCCCGCATGCGCGGGGATGAACCGGCCATAGCGCAACAGAACATTACCATTGCCACGTGTTCCCCGCATGCGCGGGGATGAACCGTTCTCCTCCACGGCATCCATCATGATGCCGGAGTGTTCCCCGCATGCGCGGGGATGAACCGGCCCGATCAATCAGAGGGTCAAAGAGATCGTCGTGTTCCCCGCATGCGCGGGGATGAACCGGACGAGATCGCGCTCCTGAAGGTGCTTGCGGAGTGTTCCCCGCATGCGCGGGGATGAACCGAACTGGCATGAAAGAAGGGAAGGGCATGACCAGTGTTCCCCGCATGCGCGGGGATGAACCGGGCATGGAATGCCCCCAAGAGAACCATTTCAAGTGTTCCCCGCATGCGCGGGGATGAACCGCTCTACGACGATATCAACGGCGGGAAGCTCCAGTGTTCCCCGCATGCGCGGGGATGAACCGACCAAAATCAGGAGCATCGACGATGCGCAATAGTGTTCCCCGCATGCGCGGGGATGAACCGGCGAGGCACCCAGTCCGGGAGGACAAACCCACGTGTTCCCCGCATGCGCGGGGATGAACCGGTTCCAAAATCCCTTCCGCCGTTACTTGACAAGTGTTCCCCGCATGCGCGGGGATGAACCGGCAGTTATACCCGTATGGGTCCGCCTTTGCCCGTGTTCCCCGCATGCGCGGGGATGAACCGGTACGGCAGAGGTTGACTGTTACTGCATCAAGGTGTTCCCCGCATGCGCGGGGATGAACCGGCGTTTTGACCAACACTGACGGGTTATACATCGTGTTCCCCGCATGCGCGGGGATGAACCGGAGATGCTCGGTCAGGAGGTAGCGGCCCCGTCGTGTTCCCCGCATGCGCGGGGATGAACCGCGCCCTGAGATCGGTTTGGACGATTACCGTCTGTGTTCCCCGCATGCGCGGGGATGAACCGGGGGCTCGTTCTCCATGATCTGAGCCAGGCGAGTGTTCCCCGCATGCGCGGGGATGAACCGGGGATGAACGCTGAGCTCCGGGAGCAGAACCGGTGTTCCCCGCATGCGCGGGGATGAACCGAACGGGTTTGATTTTGAGACAGACTTCTAGGCGTGTTCCCCGCATGCGCGGGGATGAACCGGCCATCCAGGGTGCCCCCATCATTAAACTCAAGTGTTCCCCGCATGCGCGGGGATGAACCGACCAAAATCAGGAGCATCGACGATGCGCAATAGTGTTCCCCGCATGCGCGGGGATGAACCGCGGTGGGGGTTGCCAGGGATGTATGGGATTATGTGTTCCCCGCATGCGCGGGGATGAACCGGTGCGGTGCGGGAACTGCCGATTGCTGACGGGGTGTTCCCCGCATGCGCGGGGATGAACCGCCGCCCAGATCGGCCAGGCCGAAGAGGCCGTCGTGTTCCCCGCATGCGCGGGGATGAACCGGCGATGGGCATTACCTGGATGACGCGGAAGGAGTGTTCCCCGCATGCGCGGGGATGAACCGCGACGCTGCCGAGGTTCAGGCTATCCACATTCGTGTTCCCCGCATGCGCGGGGATGAACCGAAGTTGCAGTGGCCGTAGTGGAGGGAAACCGGGTGTTCCCCGCATGCGCGGGGATGAACCGTCGGGTAGTAGGTCGGCTATCCGGTTTTTGCTGTGTTCCCCGCATGCGCGGGGATGAACCGTCGAACGGCGTCTGATTCTTGAAGCTCGCCGCGTGTTCCCCGCATGCGCGGGGATGAACCGGTGATTTCCTGGTACGACCACAAGTGCAAGGCGTGTTCCCCGCATGCGCGGGGATGAACCGTCGTCACCCGAGGAGAGTCCTCGCGTGCCGAGGTGTTCCCCGCATGCGCGGGGATGAACCGGGTGGTACCTGCCGTGGCGATAGGCGCCCGCAGTGTTCCCCGCATGCGCGGGGATGAACCGCCGTCGTACCGCAGGTATGCCGGGAGATCGCCGTGTGTTCCCCGCATGCGCGGGGATGAACCGAAAATTGTTCTGCTCACCCAAGGCGGGCGGCAGTGTGTTCCCCGCATGCGCGGGGATGAACCGTTCCGCTCCGAGCTGGCCCGTGCCGCAGTGTGGTGTTCCCCGCATGCGCGGGGATGAACCGGGAGTAGTCACTTCTGGTCTGGCTGCTGGCCTGTGTTCCCCGCATGCGCGGGGATGAACCGTTTGGTTGTGCACTAGAAAACGCGCGTGCGTAGTGTTCCCCGCATGCGCGGGGATGAACCGTTGGAAGAAGCGATCAACGGCTTGAACACAGCGTGTTCCCCGCATGCGCGGGGATGAACCGATAGGACTGTGGCCAATGAACTTGCGCAGTGCGTGTTCCCCGCATGCGCGGGGATGAACCGGTCTACAACCTCGCCACCTACGCCATCCTCAAGTGTTCCCCGCATGCGCGGGGATGAACCGCCGGGCGACGACATCACCCTGGCCCTGGAAGGGTGTTCCCCGCATGCGCGGGGATGAACCGGCGGCGTCGGCATAGGCGTAAGGGCTGGCGGCGTGTTCCCCGCATGCGCGGGGATGAACCGCATCAGGTCCCTCACCTCTGCCAAATCAGGCGGTGTTCCCCGCATGCGCGGGGATGAACCGGAATTCGGGGACTTGCTGACTGAGATCGGTCTGTGTTCCCCGCATGCGCGGGGATGAACCGAATGTTGCATTTGTCGGCTACGGCCTGGACGAGTGTTCCCCGCATGCGCGGGGATGAACCGGCAATTGGCTATTATTGCGGACGGAATCGCTAGTGTTCCCCGCATGCGCGGGGATGAACCGCGGCTGGTATTGACGCAGGGCGGGGTAACGTTGTGTTCCCCGCATGCGCGGGGATGAACCGGAACAGGAGGCATTCCGCACTGCTGTCTACCGGTGTTCCCCGCATGCGCGGGGATGAACCGCCGCTCGGGGATAACGTCCCCGTGCGGTTGCCGTGTTCCCCGCATGCGCGGGGATGAACCGCTGGCGGTTGTGGTAGCGCGATCATGGACGGAGTGTTCCCCGCATGCGCGGGGATGAACCGCTCGCCCCGCACGATAAGCCGTTTTATGCGACGTGTTCCCCGCATGCGCGGGGATGAACCGGAGTGGCTAAAGGGTGACACAAAAAAACCGTTGTGTTCCCCGCATGCGCGGGGATGAACCGTTTGCCAGCCACTTATAGTCGTTGGTCTTGGTGTGTTCCCCGCACATGCGGGGATGCGGAGTTCTAGGGCTTGTGTCCACAGGTCGGAGGGATGGCTTGGAGCCTGACGATGCATGTCTGCTTCTGGTGGCTCCATTCATTTCTGCAACGTGTAGTTACGGTGGCGCTCTTTGGAAACAAGAAGACGGCCCCCAGCATCGGGAGCCGTCTTCTTGTTGTTCAAGTCCGCGCGTCTACGGACGAGTTGTCGCTTCCTACCTGATCGTCAGGTTGTTGACGACGAGCGCGCCGTTGGTGATGGTGAGGACCCCTTGCAGGGTCGTCATGCCGGTGCTGGTGCCGAAGAGCGCATCGTACCCGCCGCGGAACGTTATGGTGCCGGTCTTGTTGAGGTTGACTGCAGGTTCGGTGAACAGGATCCCGAAGGCCTGGATGGTGTTGCCCGATGCTGCTGCAGTGAAGGCAGCCGCCAGGGTCGGATAGTAGATGGTGTTGATCCGGACCGGGTTGGTGGCTGCCGCGACGCCGGTGCCGCTCAGGTTGATGTTCGGCACGGGGGAGGCGGCGTCATTGGAGGCGATCTGCAGGTTTGCCGTCACGCTGCCCGCTGCCGTGGGGGAGAACGTTACGGTGAAGGTGCAACTGCTGGCGGGGGCGAGCGTTGCCGGCAGGGTGCCGCAGGTACCGTTCTGGATCGGGAACAGGGCCGCATTGGCACCCGACGGGGTGAATGCGGTGACCTGAAGGGGCAACTGGCCGGTGTTCTGGATGGTGAAGGTTCTCGGGGTAGAGGTAAATCCGGCGGTTACGTTGCCGAAGTTGGCCGTCAGCGGCGATACCGAGATTATCGGCCTGGAGATGACGGCCGTGTCGGCGGAGAGTATGTTGGACGCCGGTGAATCGCCGAGGGCGTTGTAGGCGACGACCCGATACCGGTAGGTGGTGGTCGAGTTGATGGCCAGGTCGGTATAGCTGGTGGCGTTCGCCAGGGCCGTCCCGATGGGGGCGAAATCGGTGCAGGCACTGCCGGTGCAGCGCTCGACCCGGAAGCCGATTTCGTTCTTCGGGTTGCCCAGGGTTGACGGGACGCTCGGCGGCGTGGGATCGGTCCAGTTGAGCACCACGCTGTTGACGGTGACGATGGCCGTGTTCAGGGTCGGCGCGTCCGGCAGGTTGGTGACGGGAATGAACTGCATGGGCCGCATCATGTCGTTTTCTTCATGGCTCAGGATGTGGCAGTGCCAGACGTATTCCCAGTCAAAGTTCAAGAGGCGGTTGATGTTGGGCGTTGCCCATGCCTGGCCGGTGGTCGGGTCGACCATGGAGAGCTCGGTGGTGTCGCCGAGAGGGGTTGCCGGGTTCAGCGGACGGAAGCTGTTGGGTATGCCGAACGGCATCTTGGGCTTGACCGGCTTCATGGCGACGATGGTGTCCTCAAGCGGACTGATCCGGACGGTATCCTTCCAGCCCAGTTCGGTCGGATCGGGCAGGCGGATGAAGCCGTCCCAGCCGACCCGGTTGAGCACCTGGACGTCGAAGAGGTGGAAGTGGACCGGGTGCGTGTCCACACCGTTGTGGGTGATTTTCCAGATCTGGATGCCGTCTTCCTGGAGCACTTCCGTTGCCGGGTCGCTGTAGGTCTGGACGATGAAGTTGACGCGGCCGGCGCCGGGGGTGATCAGCTCGAGGCCGAGGGCGGCGCGCATGCGGCCGTAGTCGTCGAAGGTCTCGCCCTGCTCGTCCTGGATCGCCTTGAACTTCATGGGCATGCCGCCTTTGGTGGTCTTGGTTGGATCCCAGGGCAGGGGCGTAGTGTCGGCAGGGTTGTACTGGTAGGTGGTGGACCCGTCGCTGCCGATGAAGTTGAGGACCTTGTCGTTGATGCGGGAGACGCCCCAGTTGGGCCACGAGGTGGGGAACACCCGGTCGTAGGCCTTGTTGTAGGCATCATAGGTTTCGGGGAACAGGAAGGCGCTGAAGACAGCGGGGTCGCCGGCGGGGTTCATGTTGCCCTGACCCACGATGATCGGGTCCTGTGATCGCTGGAAGACGCTGGGCTGGCCTCCGGAGTTGCTGCCCGAGGTGAAGGCTGCCTGCAGCGCGGTGAGGTTGAAAGGAGCACCGGCGCCGGCTGCGACGCGAATTTTCATGATGGTGCGGGTGTTGGGGCCGAAGCCGGCCAGCGTGGTGTCGGCACCGCCCATGGCGCGGTTGTCCGGCGCGCCGGTGTAGTAGTCGTAGTGGGGATCAATTGCGGGCCAGGGGGCAGGCGCGTCGTTGTAGAGGATCAGGGTCTGGCCGGCATACTGGGAGAAGTCGACAATCACGTCGGCCCGTTCGGCGGGGCCAAGTATGAGCGAGCCGCCGTTGACGTTACCGGCGTTAAAGGTGGTTACGTCGTTGTTCCAGGTGACCGGGTGGCTGGGGATGACCACGGGCTTGGGCAGGAAGCCGCCCTCGGTACCGATCATGACCCAGTCGGGACCCCGGGTGGTCCAGTCGGGGATGCCGCCGGGACGGCCGTCGGCCGGCCACGTGGCGGGCCAGGTCGGATCCGTCGAGTAGTCCAGGGCCGGAAGCATTTTCACTTCTGTCTCGGTGGCACAACCGCCGAGCGCCAGACACTTGGCGTCGGAGCCCGGCGTGGCGTTGGGGTCCACCGCCGGATCGGCCTTGTAGAGCTGCAGGTTGACGAACCGGTCATGGTTCGCGTTGAGGATGCGGAGCCGGTAGGCCTTGGGATCCACGTCGAGGACCGGATAGGCGGTGCCGTTGACGAGCGGCGTATCCATGAACGCTTCAGCTCCCCATGAAGGGTTGGGGGTGCTCGGAATCTCGGGGGGCTGGCAGAACTGGCCGTAAGGGCCGCCCAGCAGGCCCGGCGTGGTGGCGGGGTCGCCCGCCGGATCGCACGCAGCACTGTAGTAGGGGTTGGGGATCGGCTGGAACGGGTTGTTGGTGGCGGGCCAGAAATAGGGTCCGTAGGCCCAGCGTCCCATGGGTGCGATGCCGGTGATGTCGAAGGGGTTCTGGGCCGGCATGTAGACGTGGGGCCACCAGAGATCGCCCTTGACCGGGGTCATGGGACCGGTTCCCGTCCAGGGCTGGCTACCCCAGGCCCAGGTGGGGTCGGTGGCGACGATGGTGGCCGGATCAACGAAGGTCTTGTCTTCGATGACCAGCGGAAGCTCCGTGGAAGGGATGGTTCCGGCGGTGATCAGCTCCTGCTCCACTGCGTCCCTGATCAGGTAGCCGGCCGCTTCGCCCACGTAGACGTTGAGGCGGGTGATGCCCCAGGCGTGGTCATGGTAAAACAGCATGCGGGAGCTCTGCTGGTTGGTCCAGTAGTAGGTCTGGGCGCCGGGCCCCGGATCGGGCATGTCGGGGACGTTTTCCACACTGACCCCCGTGGGGTAGTCAGTCATCTCGCCGGCGGGGGTGATCCATTGGTGGGGGGTACCGTCACTGATCCAGGGGGTACGGCCGCCGTGCAGGTGCAGTTCGGCCCGGTTCTGGGTGAAGGTGCCCGACTTGAGGGCCGTTGCCTGCTTGGTGACCGGATCGTAGTCGATCTGGAAGAGACCCGAGCCCATGACCGTCTGGTCGACGGGGATGAAAAGGTTGCCGCCGGCGCCGGTGGGGAGCTTGTTGATGAACTTCACCCGCACGGGCCGGTCCTTCTGGGCAACGATGATGGGGCCCAGATGGCGCGGGCCGGGTGCCGGCGCCACGGTGTTGTTGGCGACCGTGCAGGGGTTGGCCAGATTCAGCGACGGATCGGTGCAGGCGGCTGTATTCGTGCCGTTGTTCACCTGCACGTAGCCCCGCAGGGTGGTGGGCGGCAGGTCCGTGTGCATCTGCTCCGTGTACTGCCGCAGTTCGATTTCGTAATAATCGGAGCCGGGGTAGGTGGTGATGTCGGGAACGGCCACGGGCAGGAACTGCCCCAGGTTGTTGGCGTTGCCGCTGCCGAGTCCCGGCAGGGTGTCGACGAATTTCCGCATGGGCGGGCTGTAGGCCCAGTTGGGCGTGGTCAGGTAGTCCGGTGTGTCGCCGGGGCCGATCGGGGTCTTGTCCGGCTTGAGAAACGCCAGGGCAGTGCCGGTCCCGGCCCCGAGAGCGACAATTGCTATGGCCGTGGCCAATAACATGCGTGCGGAAGTCATGATCGAATGTCTCCTTTGTGCTGGCTATAACCCGTCGAAACCGGGTGTGGCTGGCTTCAGGCTACTCAGTCATGCGGCAGTCCTGCAGCGAGCAGCCATAGGCTGCCGAGCTGGGGGTGTCAGTCCGTCGCACGCATGGTTGCGTCACGCACTTTGCGCAGTTCATCGCGTCGTTTTTT
>NZ_JCAMRN010000094.1:0-11685 GCF_059620965.1 Geobacter sp. PheSNFMC | reverse complement strand
CGAGGGCATGGCGACCCAGGCCGCAAGCACCACGGGGAAGAACTCGGCCGGAAGCACGGGGGGGGTGGTCACTCCCGCAGAGAAGATTGCCGTAGAAAAGGCAGCAGGGGCCAATGGTTTCACTGTTGCCGAGCTTCATGGCAACAGGGAGAAGCTTGACGGCAAGACGATCACTGTCCGGGCCAAGGTGACCAAGGTGTCGGCCGGCATCATGGGCAAGAACTGGCTGCATCTTCAGGACGGCTCCGGCGACAGCTCGAAGGGAAGCCATGATCTGACCGTGACGACCCAGGACCTCCCGGCCGTGGGCGAAGTGGTCACCATCACCGGGACGCTCAGGAAGGACAAGGACTTCGGCGGCGGCTACAGGTATGACGCGATTGTGGAAGACGGGACGGTTTCGCACTGACACGGCGGATCACTCGGCGCATGCAGGGGGAGGGGCCACGGTTCCTCCCCTTTTCCGTGTCAGGCCCAATTCTCGACAACCGCTGTCACCTGAGGTATCCTTCCCCATGACTGTGACGATCCTCGCCTGGTACCTCGCGGTCCTCGCCTTCGAGCATCTGCTCCGCATCATGAACCTCAAACATCTCAGGCGCCATGGAACAACGGTCCCCGATGGTTTCGCCGGAGCGGTGGATGAGGGGAGCCTGCGCACTGCAACTGCCTATACCCTCGACCGGAGTCGCCTGGGGATTGTGGAATCGTTGGTCGACAGCGGCCTTCTTGTCGGATTTCTCTTCGCAGGAATCCTCCCGCTCTTCGACCGCTGGGTTGCCTCGCTGACCACCTCGTTCATCCTGGCGGGCGTCGTCTTTTTTCTGCTTCTTTCCCTCGTTCAGAGCGCCATCGCAATCCCCTTCGGACTCTATGAAACATTCGTCATTGAGCGCCGGTACGGCTTTACCACCATAACGCCGAGGCTCTGGTGGTCCGACCTGCTTAAATCGACGTGTATTTCAATGACGCTTGCCACGCTCATGATTTCCGGCGCTTTCGCCCTGGTCGCATGGAGTCCCCTGCACTGGTGGCTCTGGGTCTGGGGCTTTCTCGCGTTTCTGACCCTGTTTCTCATGTATCTCTCACCGTATGTCATCGAGCCGCTGTTCAACCGCTACGAGCCGGTGAAGACCGAAGGGCTGGAAGAAGAGATCCGTGCCATGGCCGAGCGGGCCGGACTCAGGGTGAGCCGGGTTATGCAGGTGGATGCATCCCGGCGCAGCCGCCACTCCAATGCCTACTTTACCGGCATCGGCCGGGTGAAGCGCATCGTGCTGTACGATACGCTGCTGAACCAGATGACCCACGCGGAGGTTCTGGCGGTCCTGGCCCATGAGATCGGCCACTGGAAGCTGGGGCACGTCCGCCGGCGGCTTATTGCCGGTCAGGCAGGCGCCCTTGCCGCTGCCTGGCTGGCGTGGCGGGTCACATCATGGGAGGGGCTGCCCGGGCTTCTGGGGATGACGGAGGCGACGTTTCCGGCCCGGCTCGTGATCGTCGGCTTCATCGGCACCCTGGCGCTTTTCCCGCTCACGCCCCTGTTTGGCTGGGTGTCGCGCCGGCAGGAGCGGGAGGCCGACCGATTCGCAGTGGAGCTCTGCGAAGATCCCGCATCGCTCGCTACGGCGCTGGTTAAACTTTCCCGGGAAAATCTCTCCAATCTCCATCCGCACCCCCTCTACGCAGCATTTCACTATTCCCACCCGCCGGTGGTTGAACGGGTGCAAGGGCTGCTGGCGCTGGCGCGGAACGAATGATCCGTGGGAGTGTGGACGGAGACAGGGCGTTACTGAAGAAGAGGCTTTGAGAGGGTTCCCCGGATCGGCAGCCGGTAGTGACCCGGCGTTACCAGGTATTTTGCCAGAAGGGTGAAGACGAGCTTCTGCCGGTCCAGGAACGCGGGCCGGGGCATCAGCTCCAGGGACAGATTCAGGGGCGAGTTCCCCATGGGAGCCATGAGGGGTATGGTGCCGCTCAGGCGGACGTAGACGTCCTCTCCCTGGAGGGAGAAACTGTCGATGGTTGCCCGGCCGCCGGCTACCCTGACCATGCCCCGCACCGTCTCGTACACGGCGTCCGGCAGAGGAATACCGCTGATCGTTGCTCCGCGGATGTGCGCTCCCTTCACCGCCAGTTTCACGTCGCCCCCCCAGGATCGCCCCGTGCCGGCAAGGGTGGCGTCAGCTGTCAGCACTCCTTTGATATCGGCGTCGGTGGCGGTCCGGAAGAAGGGGATGTCCTCCAGGCGAACGTCACGTGCGGAGAAAACCCCCGTGCCGTCCCGGAGCCGGAAGGTGCCGTCGAACTGCCCCGCGCCGACCGAGCCGTCCACGTCAACGGAGACTTTTCCCGCCAAAAGCGGCAGGAGCTCGAGTCGCGCCCGGACAGTGTCCAACCGCAGGAGCGGCCCCCGGTTGTCGGCTATGGTAACACCCCGGGCGGCAATGCCCAGCGGAAACGCCTTGCCGAAGTCGGCCGCGCTGAAGTCGTACCCCTGCCGGGCAAACCAGCGGACGGTCAATTGTTCCAGTTCCCGCGAGGGGACCAGAAGAAGGGTGAAGGTCAGGATGAGGAGCAGGCCGGCGATGATGCAGGCGCCCCAGGCGAGCCAGCGACGTGCGGTCATCGCGCCCCCTGGGGTGCGCCGCGCAGCAGTGCCACGGTAAGAGTCAGGTCGAGCTTTGACGGATCGTCGAAGCGGGTGCGCAGCAGTGCTTTCCTGATAATGGCGGGGCGTTGGCCCTTCTCGATGCGGTGGAGGAGATTGACGGCTTCATTTGCCGTGAGCCCGTCAATTTTGATGTCGGCTGCTTCCTCGGTAAAACCGTTCTTCTGTTCGGTTTTGAGCGGGGTGATGCGAAGCGATTTGCCGCGGATACCGGTTTCTTCCACGAGCTTTGCGGGCGAATCGTCTGCGCGGACCGCGGCCAGCCTGTTGGCAAGGCGCATGGATGTGCTGCGCGCCTCCTGGTAGCGCCCCTTCAGGCGGAGCATTTCCACCAGGTCGGCTTCGCGCCGCTGCCGCTTGTCCTCCAGAAGGCCGATCCGGTCGTACGCGAAGGAAAAGGCCACGGCAAGGGCGAGGATGGCCACGAGTCCGTACCCCCAGCGCAGGCGGGTGGGGCGATCCATGTCGTTCCATGTGTCGCGGATTCTGTTAAGCGCACTCATTTCGCCACCTCGCTGATGGTGCCCCTGAGGGAGAACGTGACGGACCCGTCCGGTTTTGCCGTGATCTGGCCCACCTCGGCGTCGGCCAGGACGCTGGCGAGCCGGTCGCGGTACTGGCTGACCGCCTGGGTGGAGCGGGCATCTCCCTTGAGGCGCACTGCCGTGCCGTCGATCTCCACCTCGAAAAGGCCGGTCACGTCGTCGCCCTTGGCCTTTGCCAATCCCCGCAGGGTATCCAGGATGTGGCTCCCTGCGCCTGCCGCGCCGAGCCTGCGGATCTCCGCCTTCAGTTCGCCCAGTTCGTCAACGCTCTTCTTCCGTCCGGGGAAAACCTCCCGATAGAGGGCGGCAATGGACGCGTTCACCGATGTCAGGTCCCGCTTCACCATGGTGTAACGGATACCGGCGTCGGCGGCAAGGAGCAGCAGCAGAAGCACTGTCAGGATCGCGGGGATGCGGAGCCGGCGCTTGAGTTGCTCACGCCCCCTGGTCCAGGCGAGTTCGCCTGCGCGAAAGGTGCCGATCCGCCCGGTCTGGAGCGCACGTGCCAGCGCCCATGCGCCGGCATTTTCCCGCGCGGCCGCCTCATCCCCGCCAAAGGCGGCTGCCAGGCTGTCGGTTACGGGCAGCGCCAGCATGGGTACTCCCTCTGCTTCCGCAGGCGCGTTGCCCACGGGAGAGCCGTGCCAGAAGAGCCGTTCAATCCGTACCTGCCTGGCCATTTCCAGCGCCGCCAGGGTGCGGGATAGTTCCCCCTCGTCACTGCCAAGAGCCCTGAAGAAGAGGGGCTTGCCGTTCCCGTACACCGCCAGTGCCGTACCGTCGGTGACGGCCAGGGCCGCTTCGGCTTCGTCGGGAGAGAGAAGCTCCTCCCAGTGGATGGGGGCGGTTGTGACCACCTCGGGGTCTATTCCCGCCTCGGTGCATGCCTGGACAAGGTGGGCAATCTCCCGCTTGCGCGCCCAGAGCGCCAGCACCTTTCCCTCGGCGGCCAGGGGCAGCCCGTCGAAGACCAGATCCTCATTCTCCAGGGCGGTCTCTCCCTTCAGCTCCAGGGGAAGGAGCAGGCGGAGCTTGGCCCGTTCCTGGATCGGCAGATCGATCTCCCGGCTGAAGAGCCGGCCCAGCGGGATGGCGAGTACCGGCCGGCAGTCGTCGTCGGAAGGGGCAAGTTCCCGGAGCGCTGCGGCCAGATCGGCCTCCGAAGCGGCAGGGCGGCTTTCGCGCTCCTGGAACACCAGTTCACCCGCCCGGGTGAAGAAGCGGCTTGCCACCAGGTCCGTGCCGGTCCATTCGAGAATCAGATAAGTCATCAGTACTCTCTCCAGTAGAGATAGCGGGGCTGGGTTCCGTCAAGGTTCACCACTGCTTCCACAAGCCTGGTCACGTCGCCCACTGCTGCCCGGGAAACGAGACGATAGGTGCTTCCCCGAACGCCGGCAAAGCCGGACAGCTTCCCGGCGATTGTCTCCATGCCGGGAATCTCGGATAATTCCCCAACGTTTTTGAATGGCTTTATGCGGCGCCGTTGCATGATGTCCCGGGCGATTCCCTCGCTGATGCCCTCGTCAAGTGCCATGAGCACCTGCAGGGGAGCGGTGTTCACGTTGATGGCCCCCCCGTCGACAAAGACCGTGGCAAAGGGCCGGAGCCGCTCCAGGACGGCGGGGTCCACTCCCCGGACGAGCCCCAGTTCGCCAAAGGTGGCAAAGGGGGCGTTGCGGGGGGCATAGGGGGCGCTCAGCGACTGGTAATAGGCAGATTCTCCGCCGTCGGGCCGCGGCTCGTCATTGGCGTCCAGCCAATCGGCCAGCGAGTCGTGAAGCGCTAGCGGCAGCTTGAGAACGGTCAGCAGCCGGCGTTCCGCAGGGCCGTAAAACACATGTTCGTCACCGTTGGGAAGGGTGACGGCATTCAGGTTGAGCTTGCCGTCCTCTTCCTCGATGGTGATGCCCACCCGTCCCTTTTCATCTTCAAATCGGACGGGATCGGCAAGGAGTTGCTGCAGCCCCTGGTCATTGGCGGAGGTGCGAAGGTTTCGCAGCAGCGAAATCCCGCCGGTTACCCCTCCCTCGGCCATGAGGCTTGCCTGCTGCAGGTTCACGAAGTTGCGGTGGAGCGACGTGTCCACATAAACTCCGTGGATGAACTCGGTGGTCACTGCGATGAGGAGGGCAGTCACCACGAGGGTCAGGATGAGGGCGAAGCCCCGTTCGGACTCCGATCGCCTCACGACTGCCGCCCCCTGGGCCGGGCAAGGGTAGTGAATTCCACCGTCTGGTCGCCCTGCCGGACCCGGATGGTTATCCTGACCCGCTCCGGAAGACGGGGGACCAGCTCCGTGTTCCAGGTCTTCACCCATTTGCCGGCATCGTAGCACTCCACGAGAAACCCTTCGATTGCCTCCATCTGCGGATAAGGCATCGGTTTCACGCTCCCGAAGAGTTCAGTTGACTCGCGGGTGAGAGAGAGCGTGCCGTCTGTCTCCTTTACCGCATAACGAATTTTCTCCAGGTCGGACGCTGGAAGGTCGCCGGCCCGGGGCGGAGCTACGGCCGCAAACTCCAGGCTCGATGCGGGCTTCCCGAAGATGTCCCGGTCCTCCACCACGAACCGCAGCCGCATGTCGTTTCCCCTGAAAAAGGCACCGTCGATTTCGCGCCGGAGGAGATCCAGGGTGCCGCGCAATTCCCGGCGCTCCTCGGCTCCCTCGTCGGTGCGTTCCTTGGCTCGGACCACGGTGAAGTAGCTGGAGTAGAGGGCTCCGGCCACCACTGCCAGCAGCAGCATTACCACCAGGGTTTCCAGGAGGGTGAACCCCCGTTGGCCGCCGGGGCTATTTCGCCACGTAGCGAACAAGGCTCACCGTCCTCCGTGCATTATCCCACGAGATGGCCACGGTCACCTTCCGGAATCCCGGAACCTGCGTTGCCGTGGATGTCATTACCCATGCATAGTCCGGTCGAACCGGCGCAAAGGTGCCGTTGCTCTTTTCGGGAATGTCCTGTCTGGTGTCGAGATCGTCGAGCATCTGGCGGCCCAGCAGAACGGCCACCCCTTCATCCCGATCGCGGCTGGCGACCGCCAGATGGTTGTTGACCACTCCGATCACCGTGAACACCACCCCCGCAATGATGGCAACGGCAATCATTACTTCGAGCAGGGTAAACCCCCGTGCGCCAATGGTTCTCACAGGGGATCCTCCCGGTACCCTTCCGCGACTTTTACCTTGCCGGAGGACGGATAGGCCATGACCGTCATAACGGCGTCGCTTCCCTCGGCCTTGAGATGGAAAACGGAGAACTCTTCAAACCCTGCCGTACCGACGGTGACCACCACCTCGCCTGCAGTACGCTTGCCGACCCGGGGGGTGAAGATGCTGGCTATGCTGATTCCCTCGGGCAGGAGGCGCCGCCGCAGGATCGGATCGTCCGGCTCTCCTTCCGTGCCGTCCGGCAGGATCGTTGCGATGGCGATGGCGCTTTCGCCGGGCACCAGCTTCATGCGGTAGGCGGTCTTTGCTGTGATGGCCCGATCCTGGATGAACCGCAAGGTGGCGGCGAACTCGCGGGCTGCCCGGTGAAGATGCGCCGTGTCGCCGGGCGTGAGCCGTGGAAGGACCAGCGCCGCCGCCAGAGCCAGGATGGCTATCACCACCACCAGCTCCATCAGGGTGAACCCGTGGTTATTGCAGGTTCCAGCTCTCGATGTCGGCATTCTTCCCTTCGCCCCCCTTCACACCGTCGGCGCCGAAGGAGTAGAGATCGTAGTCGCCGTGCTCGCCGGGAGACAGGTAGACGAAATCGTTACCCCAAGGATCCTTGGGCACCTGCTTGCTCTCCAGATACCCCTCGGAGCGGTAGTTTTTCGGGATGGTTCCCACTGTGGGCGCGGAAACCAGCGCCATAAGACCCTGTTCCGTTGATGGATAGGTGCCGGTGTCGAGTTTGTAGAGCTTGAGGGCCGTCTCCAGGTTCTTGATCTGCACCTTGGCATCGGCAATCTTGGCATCGTCGGAGCGACCGATGATCCGGGGCCCCACCAGGGCTGCCAGCAGGGCCAGGATAGCGATGACCACCATGATTTCGATGAGGGTGAAGCCGCGTCTATTGCGCAGGGTGTTGTGCATGGTCCGTTACCTCCGGTTGGAAAAAATCAGCGAATGAGTTGATTAAGTTCAAAGATGGGGAGCAGTACCGCGACCACCACGAGCCCCACGGCCAGCCCCATGGCCAGGACGAGGAGTGGCTCCAGGAGTGCCATGAGGCCGGATACTGACGATTCGAACTCCCGCTCGAAGGCGCTGCCGGCCTTGCCGAGCATCTCCTCAAGCTCGCCCCCCTTCTCGCCAACGGCGACCATGTGGACCAGAAGCGGGGGAAAGAGTCCCGTGGTACGCAGAGCCCCCGAAAGGGTGCCGCCTTCAGCCAGTCCGGCTATCACACCGGTGAGGGCTGCGCGATAGTGGCGGTTGACCACAACCTGGGCCGTGATTTCGAGAGCCCGCATGACCGGTACACCGCTGGAAAGGAGAAGTCCCAGCACCTTGGCGAAGCGGGAGAGGATGAGTTGGCGCAGGAGACTTCCCACCACCGGGATCCGCAGAAGGACGCGGTCGCGGCGGAGGCGGGAGGCCTCGTCCTTCATGAGACGCCGGTAGAGCAGCACCACTCCGGCCACGGCGGCGATGCATGCCCACCAGAATGAGCGGAGAAAGGTGCTCGTCTTGATGAGGGCGATGGTGATCAGGGGGAGGGCGGCCCGGTTGTCCTCAAAGATGGTGACGATCTTGGGAATGACAAAGGCCAGGAGGAAGAGCATTACCGCGCTTCCCACCAGGACCATGAGCGTCGGGTAGGCCAGCGAGGCGGTGATTTTGCTCCGAATGGCCCGCTGTTCCTCGAGGAAGAGGGCGACTCGCTCCAAAACGGCGTCCAGAGCGCCGCTTGCCTCGCCTGCCGCCACCATTGCCACGTAGCTCTCACTGAAAAGCCGGGGTTCGAGGGACAGCGCCTTGGCCAGGTTGGCACCCTCGGCCAGGCGTTCCCGGATCCGGCCGAGGGCCTTTTTGATCTCGCCGGGATCTTCCTGCTCCCAGAGCGTGGTCACTGCCTCGTAGATCGGAACCTGCGAGCCCACCAGCGTTGCGAGCCGACGGGTCATGAGAGCCACCTGGGCAGGGCCCGCGCTTCTCCCTCCGAAACGTCGGGAGACGGTCCCCGCCGTCTCGGAGACCGGGCCAATGTCACGCGGATAGAGGCCGTCCCGCTTCAGGCGGAGCTTCGCCTCCTTCAGGCTCTCAGCCTCGACGGTGCCGGACGTCTCCCGTCCCCCGGCCGTATAGGCGCTATACCGGAAGGTCGGCATACTCCTCCTGCGTTACCCGCAGGACCTCCTCGATGGTTGTGATGCCCGCTGCGGCCTTGGCCAGGCCGTCGTCGCGCAGGGTCCGCATCCCCTTGCCGACAGCGTATTCCTTGATGGCTCCGGCCGGTTCCCGACGGATGATCATGGAGCAGATCTCCCCGTCCACGGGGAGGAGTTCGTAGATGCCGACCCGGCCCAGGGTTCCGAGGCCGAAACATGCATCGCATCCCCGCCCCCGGTAGAGGGTTGAGGGGAGGGTGATGCCGGCGTAGTCCCGTTCCGGCGTGTAGGATTCGCGGCAGTGGGGGCAGATGCGGCGCACGAGCCGCTGGGCCAGGACCGCAGACAGGGACGATGCCACCATGAATGGTTCGATTCCCATGTCCACGAGTCGGGCGATGGCGGTGGCGCTGTCGTTGGTGTGAAGGGTGGAGAGGACCAGGTGTCCCGTGAGCGACGCCTGCATGGCGATTTCCGCTGTCTCGGCGTCGCGGATCTCCCCCACCATTACGATGTCCGGGTCCTGGCGGAGAATGGCGCGCAGGCCCTGGGCAAAGGTCAGCTCGATTTTGGGATTGACCTGAATCTGGCCGATCCCCTTGACTTGATATTCGATGGGGTCTTCGATGGTGATGATGTTCTTTTCCGGCGAGTTGAGCCGGTTGAGTGCCGCGTAGAGAGTGGTGGACTTGCCGCTTCCCGTTGGTCCGGTGACGAGGATGATGCCGCTGGTCCGGGCAAGGAGGCGCTCCATGGCCCGGACGCCCCCTTCGGACAGCCCGATGTTTTCGAGAGAAATGAGCCCCTTCTGTTTGTCGAGGAGACGGAGCACCACGCGTTCGCCGAAGAAGGTGGGGATGATGGAGACGCGGATGTCCACATCCCGTCCCGCCACGATTACCCTGATGCGGCCATCCTGGGGAAGGCGCTTTTCGGCGATGTTCAGTCCGGCCATAATCTTTACGCGGGAGACCAGAGCTTCCTGCACCACCTTGGGAGGGGCGAGCTTGCGGTAGAGGATGCCGTCGATCCTGAAACGGACCTCCAGTTCCCGCTCGTAGGGTTCGATGTGGATGTCGCTGGCCCGCTCCTTCACCGCCTCCGAGAGGATCGAGTTCAGAAGCCGGATGACCGGCGCTTCGTCGGTCAGGTCCAGAAGATCCTTGGGCTCGGCCAGTTCAGTGGCGATGACCGAAAGGTCTTCCCCTTCAAGCTCTTCCACGACCTCCTGGGCCGAACTGCCGAGCCGGGCGTAGAGATGGTTTACCGCGCCGAGTACCGTATCCGGCGTTGCCGCGGCCAGTTCCACCTCCATTCCGTAGACTCCCCGCACCTCATCGATGGCCGACAGATCCGCGGGATTGCCGGAAACGACCAGGAGCCGTCCATCCCGCTCCCGCAGGGGAAGGATGAGCCTGCCCCGGGCAAAGGCCAGGGGGAGCCGCGTGAGCAGTGCCGCATCAGCCTCATTGTCCCCGATCTCGGCCAGGAAGGGGATGCCGAGCCGCCGGGCGATCTGTTCCATGTCGTGTGCGTCCGTCATTTGCTCAGTTGGAGGTCGCGCTTGAGGTCCAAGGGGGCGTCGAGCCTGAGCGCTTCGCCGAACTTGTCGCGCTGCTGGCCGGAGACATCGCTCATCTCCTCGGCTCCCCGAATGATGCGCGGCGTAAGGACGATCATCAGGTTGGTCTTCTCCCTGCGCGTCGATTTGGTCTTGAACAGCCAGCCCAGGAGCGGGATGTCGCCCAGGAGCGGGATCTTGTTGATGGTTTCGGTGTCCCGATCCTGGATCAACCCGCCGATCACCACCGTGTCCTTGTCCTTGACCACGACGGCGGTCTTGGCCGAGCGCTTGGTGGTGACGAGGTCATTCGCCTGTCCCTTGTTTTCCTTTACTGCAGAAATTTCCTGGTAGATGTCGAGCTTCACGTACTCCCCTTCGCTGATCTGGGGAGTGATCCTGAGCGTGATGCCGGTATCCTTGCGCTCGATTGATTGCTGGGATATTCCGCCGGTCGTCAGATTGGTCTGGGAGAGGAACGGAACGTTCTCACCCACGAAGATTTCCGCCTCCTTGTTGTCCGAGGTAAGAATGTTCGGGGTGGAGAGTACATTGATGGCGCCGTCGGAGATGAGGGCCTTGACCTGGGCCGACACACTGACGTTTTTCCCAAGCTCTTCAAGTGCTTTTACCAGGAGAAATTGCGGCCCGCTGGTGGCGCTCAGGAAGTTGAACGGGTCCAGGACGGCGCCGCCGGACGCGTCGCCCTGCGTGCCCACGGCCAGCGCGCCGATCTGAACGCCCACATCCTTGAGCTTGTCGAGGGAGACTTCGGCGATGAGGGCCTGGACGAACACCTGGCGCCGCCGTTTGTCGAGCTTCTGGATCACCTGGAGGATGTTCTGGTAATCGACCGGCGAGGCCATGATCACCAGGGAGTTGGTAGCCTTGTCCGGCGTGACCGAGATCTTTCCACCCTCGAAGGGGGATTGAACAGGCGCCGCTGCAGGCATCCCGGGCTGCCCGGGGGTGGTGGGTGTGCCCTTGATGAGGCCGTCGATCACCTTTGCCACCTCGGTGGCATCGGCGTTCTCCAGATAGTAGACGTTGATCTTGCTGCTGGTGGTCGGCGGGACCACGTCCACCATGGCAATCAGTTTCTTGATGTCGTCCTTGTCCTGATCGCTGCCGAAAATGACCAGCGCATTGAGCCGGGTGTCGGGGACGATGAGAACCCCCGCGCTTGATGTTGCGGTAGCCTGTCCCGCCTGGCTGGCCGGCCGGCTTGTCTTGCCGCCGAGCCATTCGCGGATCACGCCGGAAACGCTGTCTGCCGAGGCATTTTTGAGGAAGATGATCTCGGCGCCCTCCCGCTTCTGGGGAGAATCCACCAGGGTGAGAATGCCGGTGAGTTTCTGGATGTTCAGGGCAGAATCAACCACCATCAGCATGTTGCTGGCGCCAAATGCCGCGATGTAGCCGTCCTTGGAGACAATGGGCTGGAGAAAGCCCACCGCTTCCTGGGCGGAGATGCGCTCCAGGGGGATCACCCGGGCCACATAGGCATCGCTCACGGGGAGGCGGTCCTTGTCGCTCAGAAGCTTCATGCCCGATTGCTTGGCTGCCGCCGTAGGAACCACCTT
>NZ_JCAMRN010000093.1:0-12268 GCF_059620965.1 Geobacter sp. PheSNFMC | reverse complement strand
TCAAGCTGGTGGGATACGCGCTGGCCTTCTGGGGGACCATCCAGGGGATCGGCTACAGCCTCAAGCTCAACAAGATCCACGAGGCAGCCCACAGCGACAACCCCTTTGGCGTGCAGGGATGCAATCCCGAGCCGACCTTCCCGTTTCACCTGCCGCTGGACAAGTGGTCCCCCGAATGGTTCAAGCCGACCGGCGACTGCGGCTACGACAACCCGATCATCCCTGACGGCGTTGTGCTGAGCAACCTGCAGAAAACAATCACCGACTTCTACCAGGATGGCTGGTACCTGTGGCCGCCCTCGCATTTCATGAACATGGCGCAGGCCTGCCTGATCACCTTCGGCATCTGCCTGCTGGTGCTCGCCGTTGCCGCTGCATGCTGGCTGCTTACCCTGTGGCGCAAGCACAAGACCCACGAAGTATCGCCGCATAACTATTCAACCCAAGCACGATGACTGATGTCATCGCGGCTCCATCCCCCCGGGTCGGCCTGCCGGCCCGGGAGGAAATTCCCCCGCCAGAGACAACCAGCAACGATGGGTGCGGCCACCACTGTGATTGATCAGGCAGCGGTGGGGCCGCACGCTCCCCGGAGCTCCATGCGGCTGGCCGTGGAAGCCCTTGTGGCCCTGTGCGTGGAAACTGCACGCATATCCGGCCACGGGTCTCTTCACGGGTGACTTTGCAGAAGGTTGCGCGGCCTCTTCCCAGCGGCACCTGCCGGATGGTCCGCACTGCCGTTGCCGGTGATTACCGCCCGAGCCCCGAATCGGGCCACAACGATCTGTTAAAGGAGAGTAGCGTGAAGAGAGCGAAACGTCTTGTCCCGATGTGCCTGTTGATGTTCTGTTCAGTTGCCAACCCTGCCGGCGCGGATGTGTCAGTCCCCAAGCCCGTTGGGCCGACTGCGGCGGTTTTCGGGCCGGCCGGTTCTGATTTCCCGGTGGGCAAGCTGGCCGCCGTATTAAACTACCAGTACGCCGAGAGTGATGGTGTGCGTCATCGCGCCAGTGAGGCCAACGAGAAGGTGAAGCTTACCAAAAACCTCGGTACCGTGAAGTTTCGCTACGGCATCATGCCCGATCTCGACATCCGTACGGCGACGCCGCTCTACTACATCGAGAAAGATTACAAGACAACGGGCAAAACCGATGAGTTGCACTGGATCGGCGATACCACGCTGACCCTGCACAAGGTGCTTCTGAACCAATCCAGGAATGACGCTCTCAGCGTGGCTGTCGACGTGGGACTTGTCGTTCCGACCACGGACGCCAGCAGCAAGAGCCTGGACAGCATTGGCAATAACGCATGGGGCGCCACCGCCGGCGTGGGGGTCACTTATGCCCTGGGCTCCCATCGCCTCGATCAGGAGCTCGCCATCGCCACCTTTACGGAGGGCTCCCATGATTATCGAAAGCCCCTCCGGTTCCGCAGCAACACCTCCTGGAGCCATGCCGTAAACAACTATTTCGATATTGGCGCCGAGTCCCTCTTTGAGTGGAACGGCGAAAGCGAAAAAAGTGGAGTGAAGCAGAAGGATTCAAAAAATGAGTGGTACGCCGGCCCGAAGATGGCGTTCAAATACAAGCCTGCGGGGATCAATGTGGGGATGTTGGCAACGTTTCCGTTTGCCCGCTGGTACGAAGGGACTGCCCCGTCCGACGGATTCCGTTTCGAGCTCCGGTTGACCAAGGTGTTTGATCTGCTTTAAGGGGGCGTGCCGCCTCTTCCGGATCACGTGAAAAGAGGCTGCAAGGTGTCATGCTTGCAGCCTCTTTTCGCTCTGTTGCACGAATTGTTGTCAGGGATCATCAGAACGGAATGTCATCATCCGGATTGAAGGCCGGTTCGTCATAGGCAGGGCCCCCGCCGAAGCCGCTCTCCTGGCCGCCGCGTCCGCCTGCGCGTCCGCCGCCCCCCTCGCCCTTGCCGCCGAGCATCTGCATCCGCTCGCCCACCACCTCGGTGGTCCAGCGGTCGCGGCCGTCCTTGTCCTGCCACTTGCGGGTCTGGAGCCGCCCCTCGATGAAAACGGTCCGCCCCTTGGCCAGGTATTCGCCGGCGATTTCGGCCTGGCGGCCCCAGAGGACCACGTTGTGCCATTCGGTCTTTTCCTCGAATTCGCCGTTCCTGTTCTTGAATTTCTCGCTGGTGGCGAGGGAGAAGCTGGCAACTGCCGTGCCGGCAGGCGTGTAGCGAACCTCGGGGTCCTTGCCGAGATTGCCGATGAGCATCACTTTGTTGAGACTGGCCATATGCGACCTCCTGATATGGAAATGAAGATGGTGATCAAGGCGTGGAAAGAACGAGGGTACCCTACCACTAACACCCGCTTTGTTCAATGGATTGTTGGGGCGACCGGCAGAAGGCCGCTGTAGCGGAATTCGCGGGTGGCGGCCCCGTACCCGCGGGCCGGGGATTTGCGCCGGTGAAGGTTCAAAGGGCTTTCGACCGGTTCCGCCGGTCGTATATTGGTTTGACTCCCCTGCCAAAAAACAGTAAGGTTATCCGGATATTTTTCCGGAGCCACCAATGCTTAACGGACTGATTTACCTCGCCTTTTTTATTCCGCTCTCCGGTGTCTTCAGCTTTGCGGCCCTTGTGGGGAGCCTGGTGGATGCCAGTGGCGGCTTTGCCCACCGCTGTGCCCTCGCCTGGAGCCGGATCGGCCTCATGATGGCCGGGGTGCGCCTCGAAGTGAGCGGAACCGAGAATGTCCCGCAGGGAGAACCGGTCATCTTCATGGGGAACCACCAGGGGAACTTCGATATCCTCGTCCTGTCGCGGGCCATCCCGCGCCGTTTCTCATGGCTCGCCAAGGAGGAGCTCTTCCGTATCCCCCTGTTCGGCGCGGCCATGCAACGGGCGGGCTACATCCCCATTGACCGCAGCGACGGCCGCAAGGCTCTGCGGAGTCTCGATGCCGCGGCAAAACGGATCAGGGCAGGGGCCAGCGTCATCGTCTTCCCCGAGGGGACCCGCACCGCCGACGGGTCGCTCCTTCCGTTCAAAAAGGGGGGATTTGTCCTGGCCGAGCGGGCCGGGGTGCCCATTGTTCCGTTCACCATCAACGGGAGCATGCAGGTGAACCCGCGCAATACCGTGAAGCTTGTGCGGGGTGCCAGGATCGCCGTCCGGTTCGGGACCCCGATTCCGACCTCCGGTGCCGGCGCCCTCAAGGGGACGCCCCTCATGGAACAGGTGCGGTCCGCCATTCAGTCGGGGCTGGAGGGGTAGGATGTTCGCCTTGTCCCTTGTTCTCATCGGTGGCGGCCTCCTGGCGACGGCGTGGGGGCTCCCGGCGGCCCACCGGCTCCGGCGGCCCTGGGATGCGGCGGCTGCCCTTGCCGCGCTCGGCGGCGTGGTGTCCGCCCTTATGGGCGTTCTGCTGGCCGTGGTGCCGCACTTTTTCGGATAGGCTGCCATGACTGAACAGATCAAAACAGTCCTTGCCAATGTGACAGCGATAGCCCTCATCTCGCTCCTGCTCATCGGCGGGAATACCCTGTGGCGGCAGCGCACCCAGTTTCTGCGAGGCGAAGAGGCCATGGGCCGGGGAGATGTCATGGCTGCCGTATCGGCCTATGAGGCGGCGCTCCACATGTACACCCCCCTGGGACCCCATGTGGAAAGATCGGCCCGCCGGCTCTGGGAGATCGGGGCCGGGTTCGAGCAGGTCGGCGACACGGAGCGGGCGCTCATTGCCTACCGGGCACTGCGCAGCTCCTTTTACGCGGCCGCGTGGCTCGTTCAGCCGGGCCGCGAATGGATTGCCCGGTGCGATATGAAGATTGCGATGCTCGCCGGACGCGGCGGGCCGAGATGAGACTCCATGGACACGGCACCCGCTGACATTACGGATAATGGGGGGCTGCGCATCATCCCCCTGGGGGGGCTGGGCGAAATCGGCCTCAACATGATGGCCTACGAGCACGGCGAAGACATCATCGTCGCCGACTGCGGCCTCATGTTCCCGGAGCCGCAGATGCTGGGCATCGACCTGGTCATCCCGGATATCGCCTACCTGCGGGAACGGGCCGGCCGGGTGCGCGGCATTCTGCTCACCCACGGCCACGAGGACCACATCGGCGCCCTTCCCTACGTTCTTCAGGAGCTCTCGCTCCCTCTCTACGGCACGGCCCTCACCCTTGGCTTCATTCGGGAAAAACTGAAGGAGTTCGACCTGGAGGGGGAGGTGGAGCTGAACGTCGTCAAACCCCGCGACGTGGTGACGCTCGGCTGCTTCTCCGTGGAGTTCATCAGGGTGTCCCACTCCATCGTGGACGGCTGCGCCCTGGCCATTCGGACCCCGGAAGGGGTGGTGATCCATACGGGTGACTTCAAGATCGATCAGACCCCGGTGGACGGCGAACTGACCGACCTGGCCACCTTCTCCCGCTACGGGGACGAGGGGGTTTTGGCGCTCCTGGCCGACTCCACCAACGTGGAGCGCGAGGGGTACACCCTTTCCGAGCGGGTGGTGGGGGAGGCCTTTGACGAAATTTTCCCCCGCTGCGAGGGGCGGATCATCGTGGCCGCCTTCTCCAGCAACATCCACCGGGTCCAGCAGGCGGTGGACGCGGCGGTCCGCTGCGGCCGCAAGGTGCTGCTCAACGGGCGTTCCATGGTGGCGAACGTGGCCATCGCGCGGCAGTTGGGCTACCTGCGGATGCCGGAGGGGGTCCTGACCGACCTGAAGGAACTCCAGCACCTTCCCAAGGAGCAGGTCTGCATGATCACCACCGGCTCCCAGGGCGAACCCATGAGTTCGCTGGCACGCATCGCCATGGACGATCACAAGCAGATCAAGCTGGAGGCCGGCGACACGGTTATCCTTTCGTCCCGGTTCATCCCGGGCAACGAAAAGACCATCTCCGACCTCATCAACCATCTCTATCGCCGGGGGGCCGAGGTCTTCCACGAAAAGGTCTCGGAGGTCCATGTCTCGGGCCATGCGTCGCAGGAAGAGCTGAAGCTGATGCTCAACCTCACGCGGCCCCGCCACTTCGTGCCGGTCCACGGAGAATACCGCCATCTGGTCAAGCATGCCCGGCTGGCACAGCGGGTCGGCGTGCCTGCGGAGCGCTGTCTGGTGGCGGTGAACGGCGACGTGATCCGCTTCGCCGACGGCCGGGGTGAGATCGCCGGCACCGTGGAGAGCGGACGGGTCTACATCGACGGCAAGGGGATCGGCGATGTGGGCGAGGTGGTTCTCAAGGATCGCAAGCACCTGTCCGAGGACGGCATGGTGGTGGTGATCATCGCCATCAACCAGGCTTCCGGCGAGGTCATCTACGGACCGGACATCGTTTCCCGCGGCTTCGTGTTCGAGGACGAAAGCCAGCAGTATCTGGACGAAACGAAAAAGATCGTCCTGGACCTCCTGGCCGGCATGAACATCGAAACCCTGGGCGAGTGGGGCGAGGTCAAGCAGGAGGTGCGACGTATTCTGAGACGCTTCTTCAATAAAACGATAGAACGGCGACCGGTGATCCTGCCGGTCATTCTGGAAATGTAGGCATGGACGAACAGATCGATAAAAAGGACAAACTGAAAAAGGAGATCCAGGGCATGGCCCTGGGCGCCCTGGGAGTTTTCATCCTCATCGCGCTCCTGTCGTTCAACGCCGGGGACCAGTCCTTCAACACCTACTCGTCGGAAGGCCAGCTCCACAACTTCGGGGGCAGGCTGGGAGCGGATCTGTCGGACCTGCTGCTCCAGGTGCTCGGCCTTGCCTCCTACGCCATCCCGGCAGGGCTCCTCTTTCTCTCCTACAAGCTGCTGCGTTTCAAGGAGCTTCGCTGGAAAGCCTACAAGGGAGTCGCCTTCGGCACCCTCGTGGTATCGCTGGCGGCCCTCTTCGCCTTCAATCTGGCAAAGACCGAGTTCCTGGGCCAGCCGGTTCTCACGGGCGGCGCCGTGGGGTACAAGACCGCCTCGTTCCTCAAGACCTATTTCGGGATCACCGGCGCACTGCTGATCATCCTGCCGCTTCTGGCCGCCTCGGCCATGGTGCTGTCGCGGTTCTCCTTCGTCCTGTTCGCCGACTGGTGGGTAGGGAGCCTGAGGGAGCGCTGGACGCGCCATCGGGAGCGGAAGGAGCTGAACCGGCAACTGATGGGCACGGGGGACAAGCCCGAGAAGAAAAAGGCGCCGGAGATCAAGCCCGTCCATGTTGCGCTGCCGCCGCCTGAACCGGTGCGCAAGAAGGAAAAAAAGAAGGACGACGCCAAGCAGGCACCACTCCAGGAGACCTTCGACTTTGTCAAGATGGAGGGTGAGCACCGGACTCCGCCCCTGTCGTTGCTCGATTCGCCGCCCGCGGCCGAGCGCAGGGTCGACCGGGACATCCTCACCATGAACGCCCGGCTTCTGGAGAAGAAGCTCAAGGACTTCGGCATCGACGGCGAAGTGGTGGAGATCTGCCCGGGGCCGGTCATCACCATGTATGAATTCGCGCCCGGCCCGGGCATCAAGGTGAGCCGGATCGCCTCCCTGTCCGACGATCTCTCCATGGCGCTCCAGTCGCTCTCCATCCGGATCGTTGCCCCCATCCCCGGCAAGGGGGTCGTGGGGATCGAGATCCCGAACCGGGAGCGGGAAACGGTCTTTCTCAGGGAGATCTTCAGCGGCGAAGAGTTCCATGCCAGCAAGTGCAAGCTGCCCCTGGCCCTCGGCAAGGACATCGCCGGCGCGCCGGTGGTGGCCGATCTGGCCCGCATGCCGCACCTGCTGGTGGCCGGCGCCACCGGCAGCGGCAAGTCGGTGTCGGTTAACACCATGATCCTGTCGCTCCTCTACACCGCCACCCCCCGGGACGTGCGGATCATCATGGTGGACCCCAAGATGCTGGAACTCTCCATTTACGAGGGAATTCCGCACCTGCTCCTGCCGGTGGTCACCAACCCCAAGAAGGCCGCCCTCGCCCTCAAGTGGGCCGTGGAGGAGATGGGGCGCCGTTACCGCCTCATGGCCGACAAGGGGGTCCGCAATATCGATTCCTACAACCGGACCATCGAGAAGCTGGAAAAGGAGGCCGAGGAGCTCAAGGCCCAGGAAACCGTGGTTGTGGAGGAGGTGCCCGAGGAGCTCCCGGACGATGAGGCCGCCGCCATCGAGGAGTTCCTGACAAGGGACGACGAGCTGGAGCACGGTCACCTGCCGTATATCGTCGTCATCGTGGATGAGCTGGCCGACCTCATGATGGTGGCCGGCAGGGAGATCGAGGAGTCCATCGCGCGGCTCGCCCAGATGGCGCGGGCCGCGGGCATCCACCTGATTCTCGCCACCCAGCGGCCGTCCGTGGACGTCATCACCGGCCTCATCAAGGCCAACTTCCCGGCCCGGATATCGTTCCAGGTATCCTCCAAGATCGACTCGCGCACCATCCTCGACACCATTGGCGCCGAGGCCCTCCTGGGAATGGGCGACATGCTCTTCCTGCCGCCCGGAACCGCCAAGATGCAGCGGGTTCACGGCGCCTTCGTCTCCGACGCCGAGGTCCAGCGGGTGGTCGACTTCCTCAAGAAGCAGGGCAAGCCGGTCTACGACAAGTCGATTCTGGAGATGAAGGATGACAGCGGCAAGGGGGACGGCGAAGACGGCGAAGATCTGGTGGACGAGCGTTACGACGATGCCGTGCGGCTCGTGGCGGAAACGCGCCAGGCATCAATTTCCATGGTCCAGCGCCGGCTGCGGATCGGGTATAACCGCGCCGCCCGCATCATCGAGCGGATGGAGCAGGAAGGGATCGTCGGCCCCTCGGACGGCACGAGCAAGCCGCGGGAAGTGTTCATCAACAAGCTGTAACGGGCAGGAACCGCCGGCAGCCGTTTTCGCGGCAGGTGCCCGGAACTCGCCGGACGGAAAAAGGAGGTGTCCCATGAGCTACAGAACGGTCGTCGGGTTGGCCCTGCTGCTTCTGATGTCCGCCGCTCCCGCCGTGCCGGCTGACGGACCGGCCCCGGCACAAGAGAAAGACACCTGTCTTCTCTATCAGGACAATTGCCCTGACCGGAAGGACGACATTTACCAGCGGATAGCGCGCCTCAAACGGGAAATTGCCAAAGGTCCCGCAGTCTACACGCCCGAGGAGTTGCGTACCCTCCGGAAGATGCTCGACGAGTATGAACAGCTTCTTGACCGTCTCCTCTATCACAATACGGACTGAGCGCCGTTGCTTCCATGGACAAATTCCTGCTGCCCCTTTTTGTAATCAACCTGCTGCTCACCATCACCGACGCCGCCGTGGGCTACCACGCGGCGCCGGCGCTCATGCGTCACTTCACTCCCGACGAGGAAGCCGCCGAGCACTCCACGGCCGGCATGCGCGGCATGCTCGGCCTGGTGGTCGCGCTGTACATGTTTTTCAACTGTTACGGCTATTACCGGGGGAGCGGTGTGATGCTTCTCGTGGTTGCCGGCGTGATCCTGGCCGACATGGTCGCCCAGATAGTGCTCAGGAAGCGGGTCGGTCAACGGAGCGGGGAGTGACGGTGGCTGGGTGCGGTACGGTGCGGCGTCACTGGCCCACCGGCACGGCATACCCGAGTTTGACCGAGATGGCCTCGGATGTCCGGCACGCCAGGGGGGTCAGTTCGTCGCGGACCCGGTCATCGGTGAAGCGCATGGCAGGGCCCGAGATGATCACCGCGCCGACCACCACAGACCGGTAGTCATGGATGGGGGCGGCTACGCCGCGGACGCCGATTTCCAACTCTTCATTGTCAATGGCATGCCCCTGGGCGGCCACCTTTTTCAGGTGGTTCCGCAGCTTGTCCCGCTCAATGATGGTGTTGGGGGTGAAGGGGGCCAGTTCCGTCCGGGAGAGGTACCGCTCAAGGTCGTTTTCGGGAAGCCCCGCGAGCATGACCTTGCCTGCGGCGGTGCAGTAGGCGGGCAGGCGCGAGCCGAGGCGCGAAACGACCCGGACCGTGGCGTGGCTCTCCACACCGTAGAGGTAGACGCTCAGATTCTCCTTGAGAACGGCCACATAAGCCGTTTCGTCGCATTCCTTCACGAGTTCTTCGAGGGCCGGCTTGGCGTAGGGGAGCAGCGCCATCTGACGGATCATTGACTGGCGCAGCTCAAGAGTCCTGAGGCCGAGGCGGTAATTGCCGGTTAAGGGGTTCTGCTCCACGTAGCCGCGCGATTCGAGGGTCGCCAGCAGTCTGAATACGTTGTTTTTATGAAGCTTGAGCCTTCTTGATATCTCCGTGACGCCCAACTCGACCGCGTCCTCGGCATGAAACTGCTCAAGCAGGTCCAACGCATGGGAAACGGCCAGGATCATGTAGTCTGACTTGTCTTTTTTCTGCACGGTGGATCGCCTCTGGTTGGATTATTCCTCCCTGCGGGCACGGAGGCCGGGGAGGGGCGCGGGAGAGAGCCCGTGCCAAACCGTTGATTCTTCGGACTATAGGACTCTGTCCTGTCTACGTCAACAGGTAATTGAGCGCATAAATGCTATTGACAAATGCCACGGAATCGGTTTAATTGAATTCCGTACGACCACGCTCCGCCGATTGACCCAGCAGATACCCACAGCAATTCATTTCGAGACAGGACCACTCAGCCGGTCTCACGTTTCATACTGAACTTCAGCATACGCACTATACTTCACAAAGAGTAACGTCCAGGGAACGCCTCCCCACATTTATTGCGCCCACATACCCACTTTTGATACTCATGTCCAGCAAAGCGTTCGCATGCGCCCGGATTCATGCGCGTGCACAGGAGAGCCGATGAACCTGCAGGAGCTTAAAGGTAAGAAGATCAACGAACTGGCTGCCATTGCCAAGGGGTTGAACATTGAAGGCGCATCCAGTCTGCGCAAGCAGGACCTGATCTTCGCCATTCTCAACGCCCAGACCGAAAAGAACGGCATGATCTTCGGCGAAGGAGTTCTTGAATGCCTTCCCGACGGCTTTGGTTTCCTGAGGGCGCCCGACTACAACTACCTGCCGGGGCCCGATGACATCTATGTGTCGCCGTCGCAGATCCGCCGCTTCAACCTCCATACGGGCGACACCGTTTCGGGTCAGATCCGTCCTCCCAAGGAAGGCGAGCGTTATTTCGCCCTTCTCAAGGTGGAAACGGTCAACTTCGAGCCCCCCGAGGTCGCTCGCGACAAGATCCTGTTCGACAACCTGACGCCTCTGTATCCCGACAAAAAACTCAAGCTCGAAACCGCGCCGGACAATATGTCGATGCGCGTCATGGAGCTCGTCTCCCCCATCGGCAAGGGGCAGCGGGGGCTTATCGTGGCGCCGCCGCGCACCGGCAAGACGATGCTCATCCAGAACATCGCCAATTCCATTGCCGAAAATCATCCCGAAGTCTATCTGATCGTACTGCTCATCGACGAACGGCCTGAAGAGGTGACCGACATGCAGCGATCGGTCAAGGGCGAGGTGGTCTCCTCCACCTTTGACGAACCGGCCACCCGCCACGTGCAGGTGGCGGAGATGGTCATCGAAAAGGCCAAGCGCCTTGTGGAGCACAAGCGCGACGTGGTGATTCTCCTGGACTCCATAACCCGTCTTGCCCGGGCTTACAATACGGTGCTTCCGCCTTCCGGCAAGATTCTCACCGGCGGGGTGGACGCCAACGCCCTCCAGAAGCCCAAGCGCTTCTTCGGCGCGGCCCGCAATATCGAAGAGGGAGGCTCCCTGACCATCATCGCGTCGGCACTGGTGGATACCGGCAGCAAGATGGACGAGGTCATCTTCGAAGAGTTCAAGGGAACCGGCAACATGGAGGTCCATCTGGACCGCAAGCTGGTGGAGAAGCGGACCTTCCCGGCCATTGACATCAACAAGTCCGGCACCCGCAAGGAAGAGTTGCTGGTGGAGAAGAGCTCGCTCAATCGCATCTGGATCCTGCGCAAGGTCCTCCACCCCATGAACGTGGTCGACAGCATGGAGTTCCTCCTGGAAAAGCTCTCCGAAACCAAGGATAACCAAGCGTTTCTCGATTCCATGAGCAGGTAGCGACACGGGTGCCGGCCAACCGCAAGCCCGGACCGCGTCGGCAAAAAAGCCTTGAAAAAATAAAACCAGGGTGCTAAATTCATATCTTTCCAGCACATAAAACGTGTTCATGACGCCGGGGCCGATGCCCCGCAAGGAGGACCATATGAAAGAAGGGATTCATCCGAAGTACAATGACGTGATGGTCAAGTGCGCCTGTGGCAACTCGTTCCAGACCCGTTCCACCAAAACCGAGATTTCGACTGAAATCTGCTCCGCCTGCCATCCATTCTTCACCGGCAAGCAAAAGCTCGTTGACACTGCCGGTCGCGTCGAGCGCTTCAGGAAGAAGTACGGCATGTGACATGGCCTCCGGCCATGCGGTTCCAGTGGAAGGGGATTTTGTCCAGGGCGAAATCCCCTTTGTTTTTAGTCTCTGGTTGGCGACGATTGTATGAAAATTGCCCTCCTCCGGCATACTCCCGATCCTGAAGCCGCCGTGGCGCTCGCGGCGCGGCTCTGCTACGCCTCCGTCGGCATCGATGAGTTGCGGGAAAAGCTTTCCGCCTCGGACGTGACGGCGTTCCTCGACAAGATCATGTCGCTCGGGCACCAGTCGGTGCTGGAGCACGCATCGTTCACCTTCGGCATCGAGGGGATTTCCCGGGCCGCCAGCCATCAGCTCGTGCGCCACCGCATCGCCTCTTATTCCCAGCAGTCCCAGCGCTACGTGACCTTCCGCGGTGACGGCTTCCCCCGGGTCGTGCCCGGGAGCGTGTCCGCCACGGAGAATCGCCGGCAGGTGTTCGAGACGGCCATGCAGGCCTGTGCCGAGGCCTACCGGGCGCTGGTGGACGACGGGGTTCCCGCCGAGGATGCCCGGTTCGTCCTTCCCAACGCCGCGGAGACGAAGATCATAGTGACCATGAATGCCCGTGAGCTCATTCACTTTTTCTGCCTCCGCTGCTGTGAGCGGGCCCAGTGGGAGATCCGGGCGCTGGCGGTGGAGATGCTGCGGCTCGTGAAGGGCGTTGCCCCCACCATTTTCCGGGATGCCGGTCCCGGCTGCCTGACCGGCCCCTGCCCCGAAGGAAGCATGACTTGCGGGAAAGCAGCGGAGGTGAAACGGTTTTTCAGGGAGATGTCCATATGACGCAACGGCTGAGAATGCTTCTGGTGCAGATGCTCCTGGTTGCCGAGCGGATCAACGTGGGTGGGCAGGCCGTGCTGGAAGGGGTGATGATGCGTGCTCCCCGGTCCATGGCCATTGCCGTGCGCCGGCCGGGCGGCGATATTGC
>NZ_JCAMRN010000092.1:0-12297 GCF_059620965.1 Geobacter sp. PheSNFMC | reverse complement strand
CCCCCCCCCCCGCCACCGGGGCAGCGATAGATAGCCGACGGCATTCGACAGGAGGAGCAAGGTGAACGGCACGCAGCAGAGTGAGAACGTGGCGCAGAAATCGTGCAACAGCAAACAGGTGGAAGAACTGCACCGGCTCAAGGAGCAGATTGAGCTGCAGGAGGCCCTTTTCAACATCAAGCACAAGATCGTGGTGCTGTCGGGCAAGGGTGGCGTGGGCAAGAGCTCGGTGGCGGTCAACCTGGCCGTGGCCCTCTCGCTCAGCGGCAAGAAGACGGGATTGCTGGATGTCGATCTGCACGGGCCGAGCATCCCGACCCTTCTCGGCATCGAGGGCCGGCTTCCGGCAACTGCCGCCGCACGGATCGAACCGGTTCCCTACAGCGACACCCTCAAAGTCATGTCGGTAGGGCTGCTGCTGCGCGACCGGGCAGAGGCGGTAGTCTGGCGGGGGCCGGCCAAGCATGGCGTCATCAGGCAGTTTCTGGCCGCCGTGGCGTGGGGCGACCTGGACTACCTGATCGTCGACTGCCCGCCAGGGACCGGTGATGAGCCTCTCTCGGTGATCCAGCTCCTGGAAGGGGCGGAGGGCGCCGTCATCGTCACCACTCCCCAGGACGTGGCGCTCACCGACGTGCGCAAGTCGGTCACCTTCTGCCGCCAGATGAAGCTGCCGGTCATCGGCGTGGTCGAGAACATGAGCGGCTTTGTCTGCCCCCACTGCGGCGAAGGGATCGACATCTTCAAGAGCGGCGGCGGCAGGCTCATGGCCGATGAAATGAACATACCGTTCCTGGGCAGGATCCCGCTGGACCCGGCCATGGTCAGAGCCGGCGACGAGGGAGAGCCCCTGGTGGAATACCGGGCCGACTCCCCCACGGCACAAGCCTTTGCCGCTATGGTGGCGACTGTCTCGGCCCGGTGCGATGCCGCCGACAACGCGGCACGGGAGAGTGGACAATGAAGGTCAGGATCCTGTTCTGCCCCACCTGAAGCCAGTATCCCATTGCGGCCGGTCTGGCCCGCTTGATCGAGCAGACGGAAGGGGATGTATCGGTGGAACTCGACAAACAGGCACCGCGGAGCGAGTTTGCCGTGTACCTGGACGGAGAGATAATCTTCTCCCGCCTCGAACGGGGCCGGATGCCGGAGCCGCTGGACATCATCCCGGCAATCCGCGCCCGGCGCCAGGGCACCTCGGGCTGAAAGGACTGCGTACGAACGTCTTAGAAGAACTCAGAAAAACTACCCTCCGGCAGAATGCGAAGGTGAATTCCCGGAATGGCTGCCGGTCGATGTACTGAGCATCGCCGACGCCCCGAGAGGTATAAAGCAACCCGGCAAAAGCAGCGTTGCGCGATCAGGCCTTCCGCCGGCGCTGATCGCGTTTTTCGCGGCCGGCCAGGGCCGCCACCTCCGCCGGGCTGAGGGGCCGGTACTCCCCCGGTTTCAGGTCGCCGAGCGAGACCGCGCCGTATCTCACCCGGCGCAGGCGGACCACTGACAGGCTCACGGCCTCGCACATGCGGCGCACCTGGCGGTAACGCCCCTCGTGAATCACGATGGAGAGCCAGGTGTTGTTGTCGCTCTGGCTGGACACCTCCACCTTTGCCGGCGCCGTTGGTCCGTCGTCCAGCTCCACGCCGGCAGCCAGGCGCCGGACCTGCTCCTTGGCAACCGAACCCCGCACCCGGACCAGGTATTCCTTGTCCACCTCGTGGCGGGGATGGGCGAGCCGGTTGGCCCAGGCACCGTCATTGGTGAGCAGCAGAAGCCCCTCGGTATTGTAGTCGAGCCGTCCCACGGGAAAGACGCGGACATCGAGCCCCTTGAGGAGATCGGTGACAATGGGTCTCCCCTCCGGGTCCCTGAGAGTGGTCATGTAACCGACGGGCTTGTTGAGGATGAGATAGACCTTCTTCTCCGCCGGACGGACCGGCTGCCCGTCCACGGTTATCCGGTCCCGCTCCGGGTCGGCCTTGCTCCCCAGCTCGGTAACGACCGTGCCGTTCACCGCCACCCGCCCCTCGGTGATGAACCGTTCCGCCTCGCGCCGGGACGCGACCCCCGCCTGGGACAGCAGCTTCTGCAATCGTTCTTCCATATGCCCCTCTAAAAAGACTAAAGGCCGAAGACCGGGTAATTCCCCGCAAACGTCTCCAGCCTTCAGACTGTCAGGTTGCCCGGAGGCGGTTGCCGCCCCCGGTGCGTCTCGGCCCTACCCCTCGATGAAACGGCTCATCTTGCGGAATTTCTGGTACCGCTCCTCCACCAGCTGCTCCGGGGGGATCGCCTTCAGCTCCTTCAACTGCCGGGCGATGGCGTCGTGGAGGGTCCTGGCCATGGTCTCATGGTCGCGGTGGGCGCCGCCCAGGGGCTCGGGCACGATCTCGTCGATAACCTCAAGCTCCTTCAGGTCCCTGGCGGTCAGTTTGAGGGCCTCGGCGGCCTGTTCACCCTTGGTGCCGTCGGACCAGAGGATGGCGGCGCACCCCTCGGGGGAGATGACGGCGTAGATGGAGTACTGGAGCATGAGGACCCGATCGCCCACGGCGATGGCCAGCGCCCCGCCGGAGCCTCCCTCGCCGGTGACCACGACAATGATCGGCACGGTGAGGGCCGCCATCTCCCTGAGGTTGCGCGCAATGGCCTCGGCCTGGCCCCGCTCCTCGGCGCCGATGCCGGGGAACGCGCCGGGTGTGTCCACAAAGGTGATGATGGGCAACCGGAACCGCTCGGCCAGCTCCATGATCCGCAGGGCCTTGCGGTACCCCTCGGGGTTGGGCATGCCGAAATTGCGGTAGACCTTCTCCTTGGTGTCGCGCCCCTTCTGGTGGCCGATGACCACCACCGGCTCGCCGTCGAGCTTTGCCAGGCCGGCGACAATGGCGTGATCGTCGCCGAACAGCCGGTCGCCATGGAGCTCGGTGAAATCGGTGAAGATCAGGTTGACGTAGTCCAGGGTGAAGGGACGCTCGATGTGGCGGGCCACCTGGACCGTCTGCCAGCGGGACAGGTTGGAGAAGATCACCTCGCGCATCCGGTCGACCTTCTTCTCAAGCTTGGTCACTTCGCCCGCCAGTTCGGCGTTGGTGCCGGCCAGCTCGGCCAGTTCCTGCACTTTTTTCTCCAGCTCAACCACCGGCTTTTCGAATTCCATGAAATATTGGGCAGCCATTGAGTGTTCTCCTTTGGGTATGCGTTACCTTCTCGCTCTATTCAAACGCAACGGCATGATAGCCGAAGAGATTCTTGACCTCCACCGTCAATTCGTCGGAGGGCGCAACCATGCAGGAATCGGGCAGGGCAATGGTGGCGCGGCACTGGTCCGGGATGTCGATGGTGAGGGTGGCCTTGCAGGTACCGGGATGGCGGAGCATGATCGCCTTGAGCTCCTCCAGGCGATAGCGGTCGAGGCCGTCCCCCTGCAGGGCGAAGATCACCCGTGAGGTCTGCCGCGCGGTCACGTCCCGGAGGGGAACCACGTCGCTGGCCATGATCTTGGCGCTCTTCTCCCCCTTGTCGATGGTGCCGGTGACCAGCAGCGGATCGTCAGACTTGAGGTATTCCGACGCCTTGGCAAAGACCTCGGGGAAGACCACCACCTCCACGGAGCCCACCAGGTCCTCCAGGGTGGCAAAGGCCATCCGGTCCCCCTTCTTGGTCATGAGCTCCTTCATGGTGGCCACGATGCCGCAGATTTTGACCTCGCTCTTGTCGGCCCGCTCCTCCAGGGTGGCGGTGTCAGCGGTGGTGAAACGCCGGATGTCCTTCTCGTGGCGGCCCAGGGGATGGCCGGTGATGAAGAAGCCGAGGGCCTCCTTTTCCTGGGCCAGCAGGAACTTGTCGTCCCATTCGGGCAGATCGGGGAGCTGCACCTTTCCCTTGCCGTTGCCGTTGGTCCGGACGATCTCCTCGGCACCGAAGAGCGACACCTGGGCGCTTTCCTTCTCCTGCTGGATCTTCTGGCCCAGGGACATGGCATCTTCAAGAGCTGCCGTGAGCTGGGAGCGCCGCCCGCCGGTGGAATCGAAGGCGCCGCACTTGATCAGGGATTCCACCACCCGCTTGTTGACCTTGCGCAGGTCAACCCGCTCGCAGAACTCGAAAATATCCTTAAACGGGCCGTCGCACCGGGCCTCGATGATGGCCTCGATGGCCGACTCGCCCACGTTCTTGACCGCGCCGAGACCGAAGCGGATGGAGTTGCCCAGAACCCGGAACGACAGATCCGAGGCGTTGATGTCCGGGGGCAGCACCTCGATCCCCATCTCGCGGCAGTCGGCGATGTTCTTGACCACCTTGTCGGTGTTGGCCATGTCCTCGGTCAGGAGCGCGGCCATGAACTCCACCGGATAGTGGGCCTTGAGGTAGGCGGTCTGGTAGGCCACCAGGGCATAGGCGGCCGAGTGGGACTTGTTGAACCCGTACTCGGCGAACTTGGCCATCAGGTCGAAGATGGCGCCGGCCTTCTGGAGATCGATGCCGTTGTTTTTGGCCCCTTCCAGGAAGATGTCCCGCTGCTTGGCCATCTCGGCCGGGTCCTTCTTGCCCATGGCCCGGCGCAACAGGTCGGCGCCGCCCAGGGAGTAGCCGGCCAGGGAGCGGGCGATCTGCATGACCTGCTCCTGGTAGACGATGACCCCGTAGGTGTCCTTGAGGATCGGCTCCAGTTGCGGCAGGTCGTAGACCACCTTCTTGCGGCCGTGCTTGCGGTCGATGAAGTCGTCCACCATGCCCGAGCCGAGGGGGCCGGGACGGTAGAGGGCGCAGACGGCGATGATGTCCTCGAAGCAGGAGGGCTTGAGCTTGCGGAGCAGTTCCCGCATCCCCGAGGATTCAAGCTGGAAGACGCCGGTGGTGTTGCCGGCCTGGAGCAGCTTGTAGCTCTCCTCGTCGTCGTCCCCCAGGACGGCGATGTCGAAGTCCGGCTTTTTGTCGGCTCTAATGTGCCGGACCGCGTTGAAGATGACCGTCAGGTTCTTGAGCCCCAGGAAGTCGAACTTGACCAGCCCGATCTTCTCCACGTACTTCATGGAGTACTGGGTGGTGAGCGAGCCGCTTTTCTGATCCTTGTAGACCGGGCAGAACTGCTCCAGCACATCGGGGGCCACCACCACGCCAGCCGCGTGGGTGGAGGCATGGCGGGCAAGCCCCTCCAGGCGCAGGGCCACCTCCAGCAGCTCCTTCACCCGCGGATCGGCCTCGGCGGCCTCATTGAGCTTGGGCTCCTGCGCAATGGCCTTTTCCAGCGTAATGCCCAGGACTTCCGGCACCAGCTTGGCGATCCGGTCCACCTCGCCGTAGGTCATGTCCAGGGCGCGCCCCACGTCGCGGATGACGGCCCGGGCGGACATGGTCCCGAAGGTGATGATCTGGCAGACCTTGTCACGGCCGTACTTCTCGGTGACATACTGGATCACCTCCTCGCGCCGGTCCTGGCAGAAGTCCACGTCGATATCGGGCATGGATATCCGCTCCGGGTTCAGGAAGCGCTCGAAGAGGAGGTTGTAGGGGATCGGGTCCAGGTCGGTGATCCGGATGGCATAGGCCACCAGCGAGCCGGCCGCCGAGCCCCGGCCCGGGCCCACGGGAATGCCGTGGTCCTTGGCCCAGTTGATGAAGTCGGCCACGATCAGAAAGTAGCCCGGGAAGCCCATCTGCTTGATGCAGGCGAGCTCGATGGCGAGGCGGTCCCAGTAGGCCTGCTCCTGCACGGGAGTCATGGACGGGTGCTTGACCCGGATGGCGGTCAGGCGCGACTCCAGCCCCGTGCGGGCAGCCTCCTCCAGCATCTGATCAAGGCTCAGGCCAACAGGGGGCTCGAAGCGAGGGAAATGATAGGTCTTGAAGTCGAAGGAAAGATCGCACCGCTCGGCGATCTTCACGGTGTTGGAGATCGCCTCGGGCGCATAGTGGAATGCGGCGGCCATCTCCTCGGGGGTCTTCACGTAGAACTCGTCAACGGAGAAGCGCATCCGCGACGGATCGTTCATGGTCTTGCCGGTCTGGATGCAGAGGAGCACCTCGTGGGCCCGGGCATCCTCCCGGTTGAGATAGTGGCAGTCATTGGTGGCCACCAGCGGCAGACCCACCTCCCGCGCCACCTCCAGCAGCCCCCGGTTGGCCTTGTCCTGCTCAACGAGGCCGTTTTCCTGAAGCTCGATGTAGTAGCGGTCCGGAAAGAGATCGGCATACCAGCGGGCCACGTCCACCGCCTCGGCGATCCGGTCGCGTTCGCACAGATAGGCAACCTCGCCCTTGAGGCAGGCGGAAAGGCAGATGAGCCCCTCGGCGTTCTCGGCCAGGACCTCCTTGTCGATGCGCGGCTTGTAGTAGAACCCTTCCTTGAAGCCGATGGAGACCAGTTTGGACAGGTTCCGGTAGCCGGTCATGTTCTCGCACAGGAGCAGCAGGTGGTAGCCGGCGCCGGCCTCCCCTCCCCGAGCCTCCTTGACGAAACGGGAGCCCGGCGCGATGTAGACCTCCGCGCCGATGACCGGCTTCACGTCCTTGTCCTTGCATTTGAGGTAGAATTCCATGGCCCCGAACATGGCGCCGTGGTCGGTGATGGCCACGGCGGGCATGTCGTGGGACTTAACCTTTTTCACCAGGTCGCCCAGGCGGATGGCGCCGTCGAGGAGGGAGTACTGGGTATGGAGATGGAGATGGACGAAGCTCATTGATATCCCTGTGGACAGGCCCCGCGGCAGCACGCGGGGCCCTGAAGCACATACAACGATGGGAGCCGCGGTACCCTGCAACTCCCATTTTTACTCCAGCTAAAAATGTTCCCGATTATGTCACGAAACACCGGACCCTGTCAACACGCCGGGACTACCGGCCCGCCGGCGCAGCGATGTGCCGGCGGCCTGAATTTACCGGCAGCGCGCTCTCTTCTCCCGCTGCTGTTTTCCCATGCCTCCCTGGCGGAAATCGCCGGCGCGTGCTATACACTTAGCATAAACGGAACAGGGGCGGACACGCTCCGCCGCCCCGGAGGAACGATAGCTGATGAATCCTGACACGGTCTTCTACAAGGAACTGATCGACAATCTGTACGACGGCGTCTACTTCGTGGACCGGGACCGGCGCATCACCTACTGGAACCGGGGGGCCGAACGGCTCACCGGCTACGGGGCCGGCGACGTGACCGGTTCCCGCTGCCGGGACAACGTCCTGTGCCACACGGACTGCGACGGGCTCAGCCTCTGCGAGGAACTCTGCCCCGTTGCCCATACCCTTGAGGACGGCGTGTGCCGGGAAGCCGAGGTTTTTCTCCATCACCGGGCCGGCCATCGCGTACCGGTCAACGTGCGGGTTTCCCCCATCAGAAACGGCGCCGGGGCAATCGTCGGAGCCGTGGAGATTTTCAGCGACAACTCCGCCCGGCTCTCGGACCTCCAGCGGATCGACGAGCTTCAGCAACTCGTCTTTCTGGACCCCCTCACCGGCGTGGCCAACCGGCGCTACATTCAGATGTACCTCCAGTCCAAATTCGACGAGATGTTCCGGTACGGCTGGCCCTTCGGGGTCATGCTCCTGGATCTGGACCACTTCAAGGAGATCAACGACAGTTTCGGGCACCAGATGGGAGACGACCTCCTCAAAATGGCGGCCAGGACCCTGCGCAATGCCGTGCGCTCCTACGATCTGATCGGTCGTTGGGGCGGCGAGGAATTCATCGCTGTCATCACCAACGTGAAAGAAGACAGGCTGCACGAGATGGCCGAGCGGTTCCGCCGCCTGGTCGAGGAGTCGAGCATGACGGCCGGCGACACCATCGTGCGGGTGACCGTCTCCATCGGCGCCACCCTGGCAACCTCGGACGACACGGTGGGGAGCCTGCTCAAGCGGGCCGACGAACTCCTGTACCGGAGCAAGGGGGCAGGACGCAACTGCGTCACCTGTGCATAGAACATGAAAAAGATCATCAAGCAGCGCTCCCGCAAAGCAGGCCTTCCTCCCGGCAGCCTGGTCCACATCGGCGAGCAGACCGGCGAACCGGTCCGGATATCCATTGTCGACTATGACGAAACGAGTCTCAGCGAGCGGGAAACGAACGACATCGCCGACTGTTTTTCCCAGCGCGACCAGCCGGGGGTGCGGTGGCTCGACATGGAGGGAATCCACCGGCCCGAGTTGCTCAAGGCCCTGGGAGAATGCTACGGCATCCACCCCCTCACCCTCGAAGACATCCTCAACACCGACCAGCGCCCAAAACTGGAGGACTTCGACGACTACCTCTTCGTGGTCCTGAAAATGCTCTCCCTCCAACCGGACGGCTCCCTTGCCGCCGAGCAGGTCAGCTTCGTGCTCGGCCCCTCGTTTCTCATCTCCTTCCAGGAGGGATTCAAGGGCGACCTCTTCGACCCCATCCGCCAGCGCCTGAGGGAGAACCGGGGCAAGCTCCGCAAAGGAGGGGCCGATTTTCTCCTCTACTCGCTCATGGACGCCATCGTGGATTACTACTTCGTGATCCTCGAAGACCTGGCCGAGCGGATCGAGGTGCTGGAGGAGGAAGTCATCGCCGGCCCCGGCCGCAAGACGGTCGTGAAGATCCAGCACCTCAAGCGGGAGACCATCTTCCTGCGCAAATCCGTCTGGCCCCTGCGGGAGGTGCTGGGACGGCTGGAGCGGCGCGAATCGCCCCTCGTGCGCGGAGAAACCGTCATCTACCTGCGGGACGTCTATGATCACAGCATCCAGATCATCGAAACCGTGGAAACCTTCCGGGACCTCCTGTCGGAGGTCCTCGACATCTACCTTTCAGCCATCGGCAACCGGACCAACGAAGTAATGAAGGTGCTCACCATCATCGCCACCATCTTCATGCCACTCACCTTCATCGCCGGGGTCTACGGCATGAACTTCCGCTACATGCCCGAGCTCGAATGGCACTGGGGCTACCCGGCCGTTCTCCTGCTGATGCTCCTGGTGAGCCTGGGCATGGGGATTTTCTTTCGACGCAAGCGGTGGTTATAGCTCAGGGCTATCACAATAAATCGTCTGATAAAAATATGTCGGGCGCTTTGGACAAACCACTAGTCGTCGGCTATGCTATTACGCAATCGTGATTCTATCGCAGCCTGTCAGTAATTCTTTTGACTCCATCCATCAGGAGGTCATGACACCTGCATGCGTACCTTCAAGAGCCTGCTTCTCCGTCCCGTCCTGGCCGTTGCCGTCTGCCTGACCCTTGCAGGCCACGCCAACGGCGCCTCCCGTTCCTACCAGCGCTCCGTAGAGAGCTACAGCATGCCCGACGTAACCCTCATCAACCAGGACGGGAAAAAGGTCCGGTTCAAGGAACTCGTCGAATCGAACCGGCCCCTGGTGGTGGACTTCATCTTCGGCACCTGCACCACCATCTGCCCGGTCCTTTCCGCCACCTACACCAATCTCCAGACCAAACTGGGCGCGGACATGAAAAAGATCCACCTGGTGTCCGTCTCCATCGACCCCGAGAACGATACGCCCCAAGTCATGCGCGAGTATCTCGCGCGCTACCGGGCCAAGCCGGGGTGGGATTTTCTGTCGGGGTCGCGCAGGGACATCGACCGGGTGATGAACGCCTTCAACTCCTACTTCCGCAACAAAATGGACCACAAGCCCCTCACCTTCATCCGTTCGCCGGCCGACGGCAAATGGACGAGGATCTACGGCCTCATCAGCAACGTCGAATTAATGAATGAACTTACCAAAGCGGGGTTGAAATGATCTGCGTGACCGGTAAACGTCTTGCACTTTCCGCTGTTGCCATGCTGCTCGCGCTGCTGTGCGGGACCGCGGCAGGCCGTGCCGCGGAGCCGCCCGCCGCGTTGTCCCCCGACGAGATGCGTCTGGGCGAACGGATGTACCGGGAGGGGGTTCTCCCCTCGGGTGCCCCCATGAAGGCGTTCGTGAGCGGAGACGTGCCGGTGGACGGCACGGCATTCACCTGCGTGAGCTGCCACCTGCACAGCGGCCTCGGCTCCTTCGAGGGAGAGGTGGTGACCCCCCCCACCAACGGCCGGGTGCTCTACCAGGAGCGCAAACCGTTCATTCCCGGCTCGGAATTCATCCCTTCCATTTCCAACTATGCCAAGCACCTGCCGGTCAGGCCGGCCTACACCGACGAAACGCTGGCAAGCCTGATCGCCACGGGGATCGACCCCACCGGCCGCTCGGTGCTCTACGTGATGCCGCGCTACGAGCTGGGGGACCGGGACATGGCGATCCTTATCGCCTACCTGAAGGCGCTCTCCGACAAGCCGTCCCCGGGCGTCGGCGCTTCGGAAATCAAGTTCGCCACGGTCATCGTGGACGGCACGGACCCCGTTGCAGTGGACTCGATGCTCACCCCCATCCAGTTCAGCATCGACCGGAAGAACAGCCTCGCCCTCGCCGCCCGGAAGAATTACCGGGTGGCGCGCATGGCGTACAACATGCTCGGCGACCTCCACAGCATGACCTTTTCCCTGTCACGCTGGATCCTGAGAGGTCCGCCCGAGACTTGGCGGGCCCAGTTGGACCAGTACTATCGCAACGAACCGGTATTCGCCCTGCTGGGGGGCATCTCCGGGGGGGAATGGGAGCCGGTTCACCGGTTCTGCGAGGAGAACCGCATCCCCAGCCTCTTCCCCGTGGTCGACTACCCGGTGATTTCAGACTCCGACTGGTACACGCTCTACTTTTCACGCGGCGTCAGGCAGGAGGGAGAAGCCGCCGCCCGCTACCTCAACGGCATGGCCGGCCTCTTCAACAGCCGCCCCGTGGTCCAGATCATCAGGGAAACCCGCAAGGGCGAAACCCTGGCCGATGGGTTCCGCGCCACCTGGCAGCAGAGCGGACACGCCGCCCCCCTCGACATCCGCCTGCCCAAAGGGGAACGCCTCACGGACAAGCGGGTCCGGGAGATCCTCGACACCCACCGCCCCGCGGCACTGCTGGTCTGGGACGACGATTCGGCCCTGCCGGCCCTGGCCGGTGCTGCCGCAGGCCAGGAGGAACAGCCGACGGTCCTCCTGGCCTCCGGCACCTATCTGGGCAAGACTCTCTGGACCATCCCCGAACCGCTGCGCGAACGGCTCTACCTGACCTACCCCTACCGGCTGCCCCAGGAAGACGTCCGCTTCGACATCGCCGTCAAAAAGGTATTGCCCGGCAAGGATATCCAGTCATTCGACCAGAAGATCATCCGGGAATCGTTCATCGCCGCCGAGGTCCTGGGCAAGGCATTCATGGAGATGCGGGCGGAATACTACCGGGACTTTCTCATGGACACCATCGGCATGATGACCGACATGTACTATCCCCTCTACGAGCGGGTCAGCTTCGGTCCGGGCCAGCGCTATGCATCCAAGGGGTGCTACATCGTCCAGCTCGGCAAGGGAGAATCGCCCAAACTCGAACGACGCAGCGAATGGGTCATTCCCTGACCCCACGGGAGAACGCCATGCTGAAAAACCTGCTTGCCCCCCTGCTCCTCCTGAGCCTCGCACTCCCTCCCTGCGGCCACTGCCATGGGGATGAAGGGGAACGGGTGTTCATCGTCAAAGATTACCGCTACCAGCCCGCAGAAGGCTCCGGGGCCGACCTGCAGGTGGGCCGGGATCTTTGCGGGACCCGCTGCAACGCCCTGTCGTTCAATTATCTGAACGTAATCGAGCCGGGCGGCTGGAGGATGATCAAGATCACCGACCACAGCGAAATCACCGTTGACCTGGGCAATCCCTTTCTGGACGGAGCGTGCGTCTGCATCGGCGACGAATACGTCGTAAAGATCGATGATCTCAACAGGGTGAGATAGAACGACGCCGGATGGAAGACCACCCTCGACACCACCGGCAGCGCTGCTGCCGACGCACATCCCGATCAGCCACATCGCGTATTAACAACAAATAATTTCTCAAAAAACCTGTCACCCGTTTACACGATATATACAGAGCAGTATACTTTTCGATACACAATCCGAACACCCAACCAAGCCAAACCGTTCAAGCCGTGCCTTAAAGCCGATTCGATGACGCCACATCCGTGTTGAGTATCACCTTTTCAGAAAAGGAGAACAGGTCATGAAAAGACTGATGGGAGCAGTAACCGGATTGCTGATTTCCGGCGTTCTGGTCGCGTCGGGCATGGGAGCTGAGCCGTCCAAGGCGACCCGTCACAAGCGCGCAAAGGAGAAACAGCCTGCGCACTATGACGTGAATGCCCCTGACAGCAAGGTGCCCCAGGCCCAGAGAAACGTGGTCAAAAAGCGAGAAGATGCGAAAAAACGACGCGATGAACTGCGCAAAGTGCGTGACGCAACCA
>NZ_JCAMRN010000091.1:0-12294 GCF_059620965.1 Geobacter sp. PheSNFMC | reverse complement strand
ACAACACCATCGGCATCCGCTCGTACATCGGCAACGCCCTCATCGCGGAGAACCTGATCACGGCGAACGAAACGGGGATCTTCGTGCGGGAGAAGGGGGGCGGGCTGACGGTGACGGGCAACAGTCTCGTGGGCAACAGCGGCTACAACATGCGGATCGGCGATTTCAACGACCAGGACGTGAACGCCCGGGGCAACTGGTGGGGCGAGGGGGATCCGGGCGGGACGATCTTCGACGGCCGCCAGGAGCCGGGCATCGGCATGGTCCTCTACGAGCCCTGGCTGGACAAGCCGGGCCCGGTTGGGCCGGCAAACGGAGGGACGCCATGAGGGGAGCGGCGTTCCGGGCGACACTCTGGCTGGCGCTCGCCGGCTTCCTGGCCGGCGCTGCGGATGCGGCGGTCCTCAGGGGCCGGGTGACGGACGTGGACGGCAAGCCCATGGCAGGGGTGAAGCTCTTTGTCTATGACTCGGCCCATGTCCGGCGGCCCGCAACCTTCATCTCACCGCCGTCGGCCGGGGACGGCACCACGGCCGTCAGGGTGCCGCCGGGAACCTACTGGGTGGTGGCGCGGCTCAAGCTGGACGAATCATACGGTCCGCTCATGCCGGGCGACAAGCACTCGGGGGAACCGGCCGTCATGGACCTGACCGCGGATGCCGAGATCGAGCAGGACTTTACGGTAGCCGATATCCGGGACCTGGGGCGCATGCGCCGGCCCATGGCCGCAGATCTCGTGAAACTGGCGGGACGGGTTCTGGACGGCGACGGGAACCCGGTGGCCAATGCCTTTGTGTTTGCATCGGCCACCAGCGACAACAGCCGCATGCCCGACTACATCTCGGCCTGGACGGGGGCGGACGGCCGATACACCCTCATCGTTCCCGCGGGCCACAAGCAGTACGTGGGGAGCTCCAGGCGGTTCCCGCCGTCCGCATGGCGCGCCTCGGCGGAATTCGTACCTTCCCCGGGCACAGCGGATAGTGCCCTGGACGTGGGGCTGGGGCCAGACTGAGAGCGCTCGTCACGGGCACGCTCCGAATCAACGCAGACAGCGGTCTGCACCACCATGGTAGACAGGTGACCAATGAAAAAGCTTATCTGCTGCATTGTTGCGGTTTCGGTTCTCGTGGGTGCGCACCTGGCAGGGGCCTGTGTCGGCAGGACCCTCCACATCGGCGTTCCCAACACGCCCCAGGAGAGATTGCTGGCGGAAATGATGTCCCTGCTCATCACCGAGCGGACCGGCACCGCGGTAAAGGTCCAGATCTACCGGGACAGCCGGGAGCTCTACGGTGCCGTGAAAAAGGGCGACGTCAACCTGCTCGTGGAAACCCCCGAGCGCGCGCTGGAGGTGCTGGGCAAGCCGAAGGCGGGTGACGGGGCGGCACGGGAGGCGATCAAGAGCGGCTATCGTTCAACCCTGAACCTTGCCTGGCTTGAGCCCTTCGGCGGCACGCCCTCGTATGCTCCCGTCCTGACGGTGGAAACCCTGAACAACTACCCGGCCCTGCCCAAGCTGCTGGCCAAGCTCTCCGGGGTGCTCACCAACGACGCCTGCGCCCGGCTGCTGAAGTCGGCGGACGCCGGCGACACGTCCAGAAAAGCGGTCAGAGACTTCCTGAAGTCGAAAAAACTGATCTGACCAGAGCGGACCATTCCCGGTGACTCTACTGAAACGGATAGGCCGGTTCCTGGCTTCCATGGAACTGGCGGTGGCCCTGTTCCTGATCGTTGCCGTGGCGGCGATCCCCGGCACGTTCGCCGGGACCAGGGCTCTCTACGCCCATCCGGCGTTTCTCTGCCTGCTGGCGGGAGTGGCGCTGAATCTCGTCTGCTGCACGCTGCGCCGGTTCCGGTCCCTTTCGGTGCCGGTGCTGATTCTGCACCTGGGCGTGCTGGTAATCTGCGGGGGCGTTGCGGCCCGGACGTTCGGCCACGTGGCGACCGTCAACGTCTACGAGGGAACCTCTGTTGACCAGGCCTACCGGTGGGACCTGGAGCGGGACGCTCCCCTCGGTGCCGACCTGACGGTCACGCGGATCAATCGGGAGTTTTACCCGATTCCGGTCAGGGTGGGGGTCCTCAGGGGCAGCGCGAAGGAGGCGCTCCACACCCTGAAGACCGGTGACAGCTTCACGGCGGGGCCCTATCGCGTGACGGCGGATTCCCTCCAGTTTCCCTCGGAGGTCCTCAGGCTCTCGGTTTTTCGCGACGGGCAGCTCGTCGGCATCTGCGATACCGCGGGAGAACGCAGCCTCCCCGCCGAGTTCCCCTACGACTTCAGGCTGGTGGCGTTTCAAAATCCGGTCCTGAAGCGGCTCTGGGTCGACCTGGCCTTGAGCCGCGATGGCGTTGCCATAGCGGAGGGTACGGCCGAGGTGAACGCCCCCTTCATCTGGAACGGCCTCTATTTCTACAACACCCAGGTCGGTACGGATGCGATGGGCATGTCTTTTGCTGGCATTCAGGTGGTCAGGGACCCGGGGAGGCCGTGTGTTTTCGCCGGGTTCGCCATGGTGGGGCTCGGTGCGGTACTGGCGTGCGCCAGGCGGTTGAGGAGGAAGCAATGAATATCTCCGGCATCGGAACAGCCGGCACGGGCAGGGTGTCGTGCTCGTGAATCCGTTCAGGGCAAAACCGAGGGAGGCCTGCGAGGTCCACGGACACCAGGCTGAGTCGGGGAACCGGATGCTGATCGTCATGGTTCTGATCTCGTTGTCCCTGGTGGTCTGGCACGTGTGGGGCACGGGCACCGGCGGGCACCTGGTCTCCTCCGATGCCGCGCCGGTTTCGTTCCCCGTGCTGCTCGGCAGCGAGCTCTGGGACCTGTTTTCCAGCGACCACGGGGTAATGGCCGAGCTCCGTGACGTGCTGCCCTATTTCCTCGTGGGCATTCTCATTGCCGGCTACCTCCGGACCTTCAAGGTTGCCGTGAAACTCCAGGCATCCCTCAGAAAGTATGGGGCCCTGAGCGTCTTTCTCGCGTCCTTCGTGGGGATCATCACCCCCCTGTGCGCCTGCGGCACGGTGACCACCGCCATCAGCCTCCTGGTGGCGGGGATTCCCCTGGCGCCGGTCATGGCCCTGATGGTGACCTCGCCGCTGTTGAGCCCGTCAACCTATCTCCTTACCCTGAACGACCTGGGTCCCGAGTGGACCGTGGTCAGGACCATCTCCGCCTTCTCCATGGGGATCTTCGCCGGTCTGGTGACCCTTGCCCTCAGCAAGCGGCCCGGTTTCCGGAAGAACGAGATCTTCGTCGAAGGGGGGATCGTGCGGGGCGATTTCCACGACGAGGACTACCCGGACGAGCGGCTGCGGTGCAACTGCCGGCGGAAATTCGGCAACCGGGTCGCCGTCAGGACCGGCAACAAGTTCCTCATCTTCCTGGCCAAGTCCGCGGAGATGGTCTGGGTGGTGGGGAAGTACGTCATCGTGGGGGTGGTCATCGGCGCGGTGGTGGAGCGCTACCTGCCCAAGGAGTGGATTTACCGCTTCTTCGGCCAGACGGATCCCCTGAACATCGTCTGGGTGACCCTGGCGTCGGTACCCATGTTCCTGCACCAGATCAGCGCGTCCAGCATCGTCTACCATATCAAGGGGGCCCTGGGCGGGACCATGGACGCCGGGGCGGCCCTGGCGTTCATGATCGGCGGGCCGGTGACCGCGGTGCCCACCATGGTGCTCTTCTGGACCTTTTTCAAGAAGCGGGTCTTCTTCCTCTACCTGTTCGCCTGTCTTTCGGGGACGCTCCTGATTGCTTACGCCTTCCGGCTCCTGGTGTTCGTGCCGGGCGTGGATGTGGGCAATCCTCTCCTGCGGGGGGTCGCGTCGTTGTCCGGCGGCACATCCGCCGTGGTCCTGAAGCACGATCCCAACGTGCGGATGGTGATGGACCCCGCCGGCAAGGGGACCGTCGCCACCTACACCAATGCCGTGGACGGGCGGGGAGGGGTCGTGTTCGACGGCACGTACGGACGGTTCACCGCAGCCATGGCCGACCGCTACGACACCGGGGCCTACATCGGCAACATCGCCGACTGGCTCGAAGAGAATTCCCTCTCGGCCGCCTCCACCAGAATCCTCGTCTGCCGCCTCGGGGACGGGGCCGGCGGTGCCGCGGCGCTGCTGGGGGAGGAGGTCCTGGCCGAACTCGCGGCGCGGGGCTTCACCGTGAAGACGGTGGACCGGCGCGAGGTGCCGCGCCTCACCGGAGGGCTGCTGGCGGAGTGGGGCCAGGTCTGGCTCTTCTGCGGCGATGACGGCGCCGCCGGGCTCAGCGATGCCGAGGCGAAACTCCTGGCGGACCATAACGCCCGGGGAGGCGCCGCCCTGGTCGTGCCGCTGCCGTCGGCCGGCGCAGCGGATTTCCGCGGGGCCAACCTCTTCGCTTCCCGTTACGGGGTGACCTTCTCCGGTGTCGCCGACACGGGCGGGGAGGTGCGGGTTTCCACCGCCTCATCCGTCTTCAACCGGGCCTCCGCGTGGCTCGGCTCTGTTCTGAAGCTTGTCAGGAAGGCCTGAAGCGGGTACCTTGGGCACCCCATGAGCCGGGATGACACAACCACATTCAGGAGGAATGCATGAAATCACAGGTGCTCGACGTCCAGACCCTCAAAACGTTCAACGATGAAAAACGCCACCAGGAAACCATCTGGTCCGATGATCACGCCCGGGTGAGCCTCATCTGCATGAAGCCCGGCCAGGAGATCGTGACCCACACCCACCACGGCAGCCATATCTGGATGGTCATGGAGGGTACCGGCCAGTTCCAGTCCGGCGGCAAGACCCAGTCCATCACCACGGGGCAGATCGTCATCGTTCCCGCGTTCGAGGACCACGGCATCCGCAACGCCTCCCAGGAGAATCTGGTCATTGCCTCCATAACGGCGCAGGGGGATTAGGGCATTCACAACAACGGATTGCGAGAGCAAGGAAGGTAAGAAACGTGAAGACGATTCATCGCAACCCCGACGTCATGTGGCGCGAGGAGGCCGATGCCCTGGCCCGGGTCCGGGAGGCCCTGGACCGGGGCGAGGCGGTGGAGGAGACCGGCACCTCGGTCCTGTTCTCCGGGGGGACCATGCTCTCCCTCAACTATCTCGGCACTGAAATCTGGAAGCTCTGTGACGGCCGGACCCCGGAGGGCATCGTGGCGGAGCTGCTCCCCCAGTTCGAGGTGGACGAGGCGGTGCTGCGGGAAGATGTGCAGGCATTCCTGGACGAGCTGGCCGTCAAGGGATTTATCCGCTATGCACAATGACAGGGAAACCGCGACGGTGAGTTCGCGTGACGAGCGCGGCGGCACAGGGGAGGCAACGCAGGCGCATCCGGCGATACGCCGGGGAGCCGACGATGCGGCCAACGCAGCCAGCCGAGCGGACGCGCCGTCACTGGAAGCGCCCCTCACCATCAACTGGGCCATCAACAATACCTGCAACTTCGCCTGCCGCCACTGCTACAGCCGGGGGGACACCCACGAGGAACTCCCCCGGGACGTCCTTCTGGCATGCCTGGGAAAGGCGGCCGCTGCCGGGGTCTTTTCCGTCAATTTCGGCGGCGGGGAACCCCTCCTGCACCCGGGGCTGCTGGACATCGCCCGGCACGCCAGCGGGTCGGGATTGCGGATTTCCCTGAACAGCAACGGCTGGCTCATTGACCAGGACACGGCGGCGGCCCTGCGGGACGCCGGGTTCACCAGGGTGGGCATCAGCATCGACAGCCACCTCCCCCGGGTCCACGACCGGTTCCGCGGCGTTGACGGCAGCCACGGCCGGGCCGTGGCTGCCCTGCGGTATCTGGCCGGGGCGGGCATCGCCACCTCCATCTCCACGGTGATCTGCCGGATCAATCACACGGCCATCGACGATCTGGTGACCTTTGCCCGGGAGCAGGGGGTGGGACAGCTCAACTTCCACAATTTCAAGTGCTCGGGGCTGGGCCTGTCCCACAGGGATGAGCTGGACCTTTCGCCCGCCGAGTGGCGGGAGTTCTACCGGGGCGCCCTGGCCGCCAGGGAGCGGGAGTCGGGGCTCGACGTCTCCCTGGACGACCCGATCATCGCCCTCCTGGGTGCCCGCGATGCGGGGAGCCTCGTGAAGGGGAGCGTCTGCGGCAAGCTCTCCCTGAACATCAAGACCAACGGCGACATGACCCCCTGCGGCTTCATTCCCGTTGTCATCGGCAACATCGTGCGGGACGACCTGAAGCAGGTCTGGCGGGACTCGGCAGTACTGGCGGCGCTGCGCACCAAGAAGCCCACCGGCAAGTGCGCCGGCTGCAGCGCGTACGAGGACTGCCTCGGCGGCTGCTCCGCCCGGGCCCTGGCCCTCACCGGCGACCTGAACAGCCCCGACCCCCACTGCTGGGCATGATTCTATGGAACTTTCGTCTCCCATAACCATCTACTGGGATCTCCCCGCTACCGCGGCCGATCCGTCGCTCCTGCTGGCGATCGCCGCCGGGATCATCGACTGCCGGCCCCTCATGCTGAATGTAACGAGCACCGCGCCAACCTCTCCCGGCTGGCTCGGCGAGGTGCTGGAGCGGTTCCGGGGCGGCCCGGCCGCCGTTACCCTCACGATCCCCCCCCAGGCCCATGACGATACCGTCCGGGCCCTTGTTGCCCACGGGGCGGTGCGGGAGCTGCTCCTTGACGTGGACCATGCCGATCTGCTCGACTCCGGGGAGTGGCAGGACGAGCCGTCCGCCGGCGTATCCTATGCGGTGACCCACGGGAACTGGCGCGAACTCCCGACCCTTGTGCATTTCTGTCTCGACCGGGGGATCACCCGGCTCGTCCTCCCCATGCAACGCCTGTACGGAGGCGAGCCCCCGTTCTTCCTCACCATGAACGAACAGCGGGAGCTGGCGAACGCCCTGGACGCCGAAGGCGGCGCCCAGCGCCTTGCCCTGACCATTCACGATCCGTTCCTCTGGCGGGCCTTCAACCCCGGCGTACCCTTCCCCCAGGGGGGATGCCAGGCGGCCAACACCATGATCGCCATCGCCCCCGACGGCGGCGTCTATCCCTGTCCCACCCTGCCGGTGAGGCTCGGCACCGCGGGCGAGATGCCCCTGCAGGAGCTCATTGCCTCGGAAGCGAAAAAGGCCCTCCGGCGCCGGCTCCTGGAGCATCCCCGCGCCTGCGGCGCCTGCGGCGAGCTGGCTGAATGCCGGGGGGGATGCCGCGGCAGGGCATACGTCATGCATCAATCCCTTGAGGGTGAAGACCCCTCGTGCTGGTAGCGGGTTAACCGCCCGGACAACGACAGGACTCCATGTAATGAATTTTTCGACCCTGACGCGATGTTTCATGCTGGCCCTCTTTGCCGCCTTCCTTGCCGGCTGCAAGCCCGAGGGGGCCCGGCCCGTGGTGAAGATCGGCTACATGCTCTGCAACAACGAGCAGGAGACCATGTCCCGCTTCCTCCCCCTCACCCGCTATCTGTCCGACAGGTGCGGGGTCGACTTCGTGGCGGTGCCGGTGGATACCCACGATTTCGAGAAACGGTTCAAGTCCGGCGAGTTCACCTTTACCCACACCAACTCCCTGATCTACGTCATCCTGCGGGAGAACCACGGCGTCGAGCTGGTGGCATCGGAAAAGCGCGGCACCTTCGGCTCCCGTTCCGCGGGCGCCCTCATCGCCCGCAAGGGGAGCGGCATCGAAACACTCGACCACATCCGGGGGAAGAGGCTGGCCTTCGGCCCCATGCTGGCTCCCACCGGCTACCTGGCCGAGTACGACCTGATGCTCTCGGCCGGCATCAACCCGGAGCACGACCTGGGGACCTATTCCATCCCCTCGGGCTCCTTCAAGCACGAAAAGCTCATCTACGGCGTCCTGCACGGCAAGTATGACGTGGCCGCCGCGCCGGTCCTCGACCTGGAAACCATGGCACGGGAAGGAAAGATCTCGGCGGACGACTTCGTCATCCTCGCCCAGAGCAAGCCGATCCCCTACTGCACCTTTGCCGTGGCCAAGGGAACCGATCCGGCCCTGGTGAAGAAGGTGAAGGACGCCCTCCTGGCCCTGAAGCCCGGCGACACCGCCGAGGTGGACGGGGAGCGGCTCAAGGTGCTGAAGGCCGCCTGGATCGACGGCTATGAAGATCTGCTGGACAGCGATTACGACCTTATCCGTGAAATGGCGAAGCGTGTCAATATGCCGCCATATCAGACGTACTGACCTGAAAAGGCTGATTTTTCCAATGTTCACCGACACCTTCGACAAAATAACCTGGCTGCTCCTGGCCGTCGTCATTGCTGCCCTGGCCGGTGTTCTTGCAACGAATCACGGGGCAGGAGCAGGCAGGGCCGCGGGCCTCGGCAAGGCCGTGGAGCGTGAGATGGCCTATCGCGCCCGCGTCGAGCTGATCGCCAGGCTCTATGGGCCGGTGGAGGAGTTGCGCACGGCCGGCAACGACCAGGAAGCCCTCCTGAGGCTGAACGAGCTGATCCGCAGCTACCCCGGCGAGGCCCACGGCTACATCCTCAGGGGGGAGATCCTCCGGAAGATGGGGGCACTGGACGAGGCCGTGGCTTCCTTTGAGGAAGGAGTCAGGCTCAATGGCGATTACGTGGACGCACGGAGCCCCCTGTCACGGCGCCGCGCCATCGAGGGCCTGGTGGCCGAGGGGCTGGCGGGCATCGGCGGCCGGGCAGCCGCCAACCCCGGCAACCGGAGCCTGGCGGCGTCCCTGCGCAAGGTCAACTACCTGAAGAGCCGGCTGGCGGGAGGGTGCGAGTAGTGCTGCGGGATCGGCATTTCTGGATGGTGGTGGCGGCGGGGCTTTTCCTCGGCGGCCTCGGTGCGCTTCTGGCGGTCTGGGGTAATCCGGAGAACTCGGGAATCTGCGTTTCCTGCTTCATGGAGAACAGCGCCGGGGCCCTGGGGATGCACGACAACCCCCGCATGCAGTACCTGCGGCCCGAACTGATCGGCTTCGTGCTCGGCGCCGCGGCCAGCGCCCTGCTCTTTCGCGAGTTCCGCTCCCGCGGCGGGGGCGCCCCCCTGCCGCGCCTCGTTGCGGGAGTGTTCCTCATTGTCGGCTGTGCCATCTTCATCGGCTGCCCCATCAAGCTCTTCCTGCGCCTGGCTGCCGGCGACCTGACCGCCGTTGCCGGCGTCATGGGGCTGGTCGCCGGGGTCTGGGCCGGTCTCAGGGGGCTCGCCAACGGGGTGGAGCCGGGACACCCGTCACCGGGCGTTGGTCACGGCGGCCCGCTGATCCCGGCCTTCTTTCTCCTGCTCCTGGTCTTTCTTCTCGTTCGCCCCGGTTTCATCATCTTTTCCGGCCAGGGGAGCGCGGCACAGCACGCTCCCGTTCCCCTTGCCCTGGGCACCGGCGCGCTGCTCGGCGCCATGGCCCAGCGGAGCCGCTTCTGCATAACCGGCAGCATCCGGGATGCGTTCATCATGGGCAGACGGACCCCGGGCCTCTGGGGGGTGGTGGCCTTTCTGGTTGCAGCGGTGGCCGCCAACGTAGCCTTCGGCAGATTCAACCCCGGTCTCCACGGCCAGCCCGGCGCCCATCCGGAGCACCTCTGGAGCTTCCTCGGCATGGGGCTCGTGGGGTGGATTTCCGTCCTCATCGGCGGCTGCCCCTTCCGCCAGCTCATCAAGGCGGGCGAGGGGGACGCCGATGCGGGGCTCGTGGTGGTGGGGATGCTCATGGGCGGCGCACTGGTCCAGTCGTGGGGCATTGCCGCCACGGCAGCCGGCGTTTCCCTTGCCGGCAAGGCCGCCCTTCTGGCGGGATTCGCCGCTGTTCTCGCCGCCTGCCTTTTCTGCCGGGCCCGTACCGCCTGACAGTCGGTTATCTGAGCGATTCCGCAGTGTTCTGAGTTCCATCCCTCCGGTGTTGTTCCTTTTTTTCTCAAATGTAACAATCAGTGTCTGCGATTGCCTTTTCGCCACATGGGCGTATATGTCATTTCACTGGGAACTGCGGGATAAAAGGCTCGGTTTTTGCTTTGCTTATGGGCGCAGTGAAATAACAGTTGGTGATTTTGACATTTCATTTTGTATTAAGACGGTAGGGTTAGAAATATCAAACGGTTAACCGATTTCACGTTAAATTAGTCTGCAATAATTAATATTTGTTATGCTTGCTAGTCGGTGATAAGGCGACAGCGGGCCGTTAAGGGGCTGCAAGAATTGTCAGTTGTCGGGTACTCCTGCGGAAAGAGGCGGAGGGTCGTCATGATTAATGTGTATATGAAATGGCACAGGGGCTGTGCACTGGCCGGTGCGGCAGTCCTGTCGGCGCTGGCATGTGCGGCTGCGCTCTTCGCGCTCGCCGGCACGGCCGCAGCCGGCACCATTACCGACTGTTCCGGCTGCCACGGCATGCCGCCGGTTGATGCCCCCTACCGCAACATCTCCACAGGCCGGTTCATGGGAAGCCACGACACCCATGCCTGGCTTAGCGCCGGAACCCCCAACTGCGCCATCTGCCACAAGATGCCCACCACCTACAACCACCGCAACAACAACGTGGACTTTGTGTCCACTATCAATAACTCGCGGCTCACGGCCCGCTACAGGAATCTTACCTCCTTCACCCGCACGGCGAGCCCGAGCTTCGGCACCTGCTCCAACGTCAACTGCCACTTCGAGAAGACGACCCCCCAGAACGGGGCAACGCCGCTCTACCTGGACGGCGGCAAGACGATCCAGCAGAAATGCGCCACCTGCCACAGCGCCCCTCCGGCGGACGCTCGCCACGCAAAGCATGCCCAGTACTACGGGGATGTGACCACGGCCTGCGTCAAGTGTCACCCCGACCATGCGGCCAAGCCGGGCAAGGGGGCGTTCTCCCATGCCACGAGCGCCGGCCGGCGGGGGCTGGCGATCCAGTTCACGGCATTTCCCAACACCGGCGGCTCCTTCAGCGGCGATGTGAGCTATCCCCTCTATCTCTACAATCCGTCCCGCACCGGCGCGTGCACCAACCTCTACTGCCACAGCCCCGGCACCAAGGCCGGCAGCTACGACCCTCCCAATCAGTCGCCCGACTGGGCCGGCACGCTCGGCACCAGTTGTCTCGGCTGTCACCGGGGGGATGCCGACTCCGGCTCTCCCATGCAGACCGGGTCCCACGGGGCGCACGTGGGGGTGAATGCCGCGGCGCAGATCGGCTGTGTCCAGTGCCATGGCGCAACAGTGACGGATTCCCGCCAGATCGGCGATCTGACGCAGCACGTGAACAAGAAGGCCGATATCTCCTTCGAGGCCGCCATCGGCAGCGCCGGAACCTACGGCGGCGCCGCCGGGCACGTGGCCAAGGACGTGGGCACCGCCTACGGCACCTGCCGGAATATCTACTGCCACTCCGACGGCGCCACCACCACGCCGCCGTTCAACGACTACGCCGTGACCTGGGGGGCGGCCGATTTCCCGACAGGCTGCACCGGCTGCCACGGCGGTCAGCAGGGGAGCGGCAACGTCATTGCGTCCAACAACCACCGCAAACACGTGGATGCAAGCTACAACGGCGGGCTCGGCACGGGCATCGGCTGCGTGGAGTGCCACGCCACGACCGTTTCCGGGAACCTGACCATTGCCGATAAGGCCAGGCACGTGAACCGCTTCAAGGATTACTCCGGACCGCGGGCCGGCACGATCGCCGCCGGCACCTGCTCGAATGTCTACTGCCACAGCTCGGGCCAGCGCTCCCCGGCATACCGGACCATGGTGCCCTGGAGCGACACGGCGACCACCTACGGCTGCTCGTCCTGCCACGGCGCGTCCACCGCCGGCCCGGCCGGGGTCTTTGTCAGCCGGTTCGGCGAGCCCAACTACAACAACTACAGCTCTGCCGACCGTAACTGGTTCAACTCCCACAACCCGAAACACGTCAGGTCGGCCGGCGACTGCAGCACCTGCCACGCCGGCACCACCCAGAACGGCGTCTCCCTGGTGCCCGGCACGACCCTGCACGTCAACACCCAGAAGAACGTCACCTTCAACACCGCGGTCGCGGGCGGCAACAGCCCGTCCTACAACGACCTCAGCCGCCGCTGCACCAACGTCTACTGCCACTCCAACGGCCGGCAGACCGGCAGGGCCTACGCGACCCCCCGCTGGGGCGGTTCCGCCCAGGACTGCAACGCCTGCCACCCCATCGCCGGGTTGGGTGGCGCCCATGGCATCCACGTGGGAGGGATGATCCCGACCTTCTATGCCTATACCGGCAACCACCCGGTGGGAGCGGCCTATCGCTACGGCTGCGCCAACTGCCATCCGATGGATCCGGTGCACCATATCGACGGCCACATCGACCT
>NZ_JCAMRN010000090.1:0-12509 GCF_059620965.1 Geobacter sp. PheSNFMC | reverse complement strand
GTGAAGAAGAGCCCGCTGCGGGAGTATGCCAACATCCGGAGCGGCGGCATCATCGCCGTGAACCTGGACGAGGGGGACAAGCTCATCGCCGTGGCCCTGACCGACGGCAGGCAGGACGTGCTCCTGGCGTCGAAGAACGGCAAGTCGATCCGCTTCCACGAAGGGGATGCCCGCCCCATGGGACGGGTTTCCCGCGGGGTGCGGGGTATGACCCTGGAGGACGATGACGTGGTGATCGGCATGGAGGTCATCAATTCCAGCGCCACCGGCTCCACCATATTCACCGTTACCGAGAACGGCTTCGGCAAGCGGACCGAGCTGGACGAGTACCGGGTCCAGTCCCGCGGCGGCAAGGGGATCATCACCATCAAAACCACCGAGCGCAACGGTTGCGTGGTGGACATCATGCAGGTGACCGACGAGAACGACCTGATGCTCATCACGGACCAGGGGAAGATTCTCCGGATCCCGGTGGCCCCCTTTTCGGTCATCGGTCGCAACACCCAGGGGGTGAAGCTCATGACCGCCGAGCAGAACGAGCGGATCGTGGCCGTTGCCAAGCTGGCCGAGAAGGATGAAGGGGACGAGGGGGTCGACAACGGCGATGACCTCCCCGAGGCGGAGGTTGTCGAGGAGTAGCCGCGACGGATCGCGACCCGCCACCGGTCTATGAGTTATTCCGGTTCCTGGTCTCCGGTCCCCGGTCCCCGTTATGGAACGACACCGCACCATCGACATGAGCCTGCGGGAGCGTCGCGATATCCTCGACCTCCTTGAACGCCTTAAGAAAGAGGATCTGACCCCTGCCGAGATGGACGAGATCGGCTCCTCGCTCCGCAAGGAGGGACGCCGTGCCCTTTCCCCACTTTTCCGGCGTTTGCGCCGCGAAACGGACCCGGAGTTGATCGCCCGCTACGCGGGGTTGTTGGAATTCTTCGAGGACGACGCCTGGCTCGACCAGCTCGTGGCCATCACCCTTGCCCGCCGCGACCTGGACGACGAGGGGAAATCGGCCCTTTTGTCGATCCTGAGCGAGTACGGCGTGGACGTCTCCTCGCCCCTCTTCACGCCAATCTCGGACCGGTCGGGGGGGCTGCGCCTCACCCTTCCCCGGCTCCTGGATAGGGGCGAGCGGGGGCTCATCACGTTCGTGGAGGGGCTGGTCACCTACACGCCCGAGGCCCAGCAGGCCGTGGTGCGCGAGCTGCCGTTCGTGGACGACCTGCGGGTTGTGGAGCTCTTCCGGGTCCTGCTGGGCTTTGATGAGCCCGAGACCCTGCGGACGGTCATCGAAACCCTCGGCCGTATCCGGTATCCGGAAGCAGCCGAGCTGCTGCGGGATTTCCTCACCGGTGCGCCGGACGCATACCGAGCCCCGGCTGAGCGGAGCCTGCGCCGGCTTGCCTTTCTGGGGTTCGCGCCGGCGGGCGAGGTTCCCGCTCCCCTTCCCTTTGAGGCGGCCTTTGCCGGCACCGCCGATGCGTCCGGCTTCTCCTGCGTGATGGTCGCCCGCTGGACAGGACCCGGCATTATCGATACCCTGTTCATGGAACTCCATGAGAGCGAGGGGATGCGCGACGCCTGGGGGTGGAGCGGCCTCTCCTCCGAGGGGTTCCAGGATCTGCTGCGGCACAACCATGTGGAGGACACCCTCGTGGCTGTGGATCCCGCCTTTGCGGTGCTGTTGGTGCGGGACGCCATCCAGAGGAGCATCGGGAGCGGCTTTTACCTCCCCCCCGAGTTTTACGTCCGCCGTTCGATTTTTGCGGGGGTAGACCTGACGCCGGCCGCCTATGAGCCCCCCTTCGGGGAGGATGACGTCGCGGAGGCCTGCACCCCGTCCCGGATCGCGGCGGGAGACGACCTCATTCGGGACTGGTTTTTCGATGGCTGGTTCATCTTCAACGAACGGGTCCGGCTCCTTGCCGATGAGTTGGACCGGCTGGAGGGGGACCCCTTTGGCCGGGGGGACGAAGCCGCGGTCGACCGGTTCCTGGAAAGCTGGTGCCGGGGCCATGTGGCACCGCGCCGGGAGCGGCTCGTCCGGCGCCTCGTGCTTGCCGCCGATCTGATGGCGCGCAGCGGCCGGGAGCGCCCGCTGGTGGAGCAGAGTCTGGCTGCAGCCCGGAGCATCCGGGAGGAACTGGTCCCGCTCCACCGTCAGCCGCTCATCAGGCGCTGGCTGCTGGATCTGATCGATATGGTCCGGGAGGCCCGGGCCGAGGGATACGAGTTCCCCCCCGCCCGGGAGGACGAGGAGTACGAGGGAGAGTGGGACGAGTGACGGGCAGGACGGCAGCACATCATCGGTTGGGAGTGGCGGACATGAGTGAACGTATCGGGGTGATCGGAGCGGGAAGCTGGGGCACGACGCTGGCGAATCTGCTGGCCCGGAAGGGGCTTGACGTGACGCTCTGGGCCTATGAGGCCGAGTTGGTGGAAGAGATGCGCGCAACGCGGGTCAACTCCTTCTTTCTCCCCGGCATCGAACTCGCTCCAGGCCTCTCGTTCACCAACTCCCTGGAGGAGGCGGCCGCCCGGAAGGACTTTCTGGTTCTTGTCTCCCCCTCCCAGGTGATGCGCGGAGTGCTGGCGCAGCTCGCGCCGCTGCTGCGTGCCGGCGTGGTGCTGGTGAACGCCTCAAAGGGGATCGAGCTCGACACCCTCATGACCATGGACCAGGTCTGCGCGGCGGTCCTGCCGCCGGAGGTCGCCCGGTGCTTCAGCGTCCTGTCCGGCCCCAGCTTTGCCCGGGAAGTTTCCCTGGAGATGCCGACGGCGGTGGTGGCGGCATCGGGCGATGCCGCCGTGGCGGCGGCAGTGCAGCGACTCTTCACCACACCGTCCTTCCGGGTCTACACCAATACCGACGTGGTGGGAGTGGAGATCGGCGGCGCCCTCAAGAACGTCATTGCCGTAGCGGCCGGGATTTCGGACGGTCTGGGCCTCGGCCACAACACCCGTGCGGCCCTGATCACCCGCGGCCTGGCGGAGATGACCCGCCTCGGGCTCTCCATGGGGGCCCAGGCGGAAACCTTCGCGGGTCTTGCCGGCATGGGCGACCTGGTTCTCACCTGCACCGGAGACCTTTCGCGCAATCGGACCGTTGGCATGAAGCTTGGGCAGGGGATGAAACTGGCTGATATCCTGGGAGAGATGCGCATGGTGGCGGAGGGGGTGAAAACCGCCGAGTCGGCGTACCGGCTTGCCCGCCGGACAGGGGTTGAGATGCCCATAACCGAGAAGGTCTACCAGGTGCTCCACGAGGACAAACCGGCCCGCCAGGCAGTGATGGAACTGATGACCCGCGACCTCAAGGCGGAGCGCTGGTAAGAGATCATGGGGCCTCGCAGTCCCTTCACACTGATGAGCGGTACCGTTCGTGTATCCGTGCCCGAAAGAGACCGGCAACGGTCTTGCTGAAGGGATTGCAATGAAATCGTTGCTCGCGATCCGCACAAAAATATTTCTCGCCATCCTGCTCATTCTTCTCGTTTCCTATTCCTTTCTCGTCGTTATCACCATTAGAACCATCGATTCATCCCTCGAGGGGGAACTGTCCCGCAAGCTGGCCGAACAGGTCCGGTATGCCAAGGACCAGTACACGAACCGGGCCGAGCAGATCCAGTATTCTCTCATGCATCCGGCCTCTGCGCCGCCCGTCCGCGAACGCATGGCCGCCCGCGACACCCCTTGGCTGCGGGATGCCGCCCGCCGCTGGATGACGATCCTCCCCTTCGTGGAGCTGATCGTGTTTGTGGATTCACGGGGGACGGTCATCGCCGGCGGGAACCAGTATCGCAGGGACAGAACGTTTGAGCTGACGCCGGTCGTGGAGCGCGCTCTCAGGGAGAGGCGTCCCCTGGTCTCCACGGAACTCGTGACAGCCGACTTCCTCTGCGGCGAAGGGTTGGTAAACTACTGCCGCGGGGGAGGCGCCGGGAAAACGGGCGAGGTCATGATGCTGACGGTGGTGGTGCCGGTCATGGATGCCAAGGGGGCCATGGTCGGCGCTTTTGTGGCCGGAGACATCATCGAGACCGACACCGGGATCCCGTCGCAGGTTCAGGAGGTTTTCGGCAGACAGGTGTACGTGGCCATCACCCACAAAGAGATCATCCCCCCCGACAGTTTCGGCAAAAGCGGTTCCCAGCCCATTCCTGCGCGGATTCTGGAGGGCCTCAGGCAAGGTTTCCCGTTCAGGGGCGATGCGGAGATCGGCGGCAAGGTCTACACCGCGGCCTTTGATCCCCTCACCAACAGCAGGGGCGATTTCGTCGGTGCCCTGGCCGTGGCGCTTTCCCGTGAAGACTTCAAAGGAGCCCTGCAGGGGAGCCTGGGCAACATCGTGGCCTCGGCGATCCTGGGCCTCGTGTTGTCCTTTGTCACTGCCTACTGGGTGTCGCTCAGGCTGACGAAGCCCGTTCGCGAGCTTGCGGACGGGGTTCGGCGCATCGAGGAAGGGGAGCTGCAGCAACGGGTCGCGGTCATTTCTTCCGACGAGATCGGAGAACTGGCCGAGGCATTCAACCGGATGGCCGCGGCCATTGACGAGCGCGACCGGACCATCCGGACCAAGGCCCACGACCTGGAAAACCTCAACCTCAAGCTCACGGATATGAACGAACTCCTGGAGCGGCGGGTGGATGAGCGGACCGCCGCGCTGCAGGTGGAAATGGGACGGCTCGAGGCGATCCTCACCAGCATGGCCGAGGGGGTCGCGGTGACCGACCGGGACGGGCGCGTCATCCTGTTCAATCCTGCGGCCCAGCAACTCTTCGAGATGGTGCCCCACCGCGTGGTTGGCCGGCCCATCCTGGACATCTGCAACCAGGGGGAATTCTGCCGGCTCGTGGAGCACATCACTTCCATGGGGGAGAACCGCGGCCTGGCAACGGTCAGGGAAGTGGATCTCGATGCCCGGGGGAAAAAGCTCAAGGTAACCCTGGCGCCCCTGGTCGATGGGGACGGGCACTTTGCCGGCGTGGTCATGTCCATCCGCGACGTGACCGCCGAGGAGGAGGTGGACCGGATGAAGACCGAGTTCATTTCCACCGTTTCCCACGAGCTCAAGACCCCCCTCACCTCCATCAAGGGATCGCTCCAGTTGATCGTTGACAAGAGCAGGGGCTTTGCCGATGTGGAAAAGGAATTGCTCAGCGTCTGCCTCCGCAACACCGAGCGGCTCATCAGGCTGGTCAACGACATCCTCGATATTGCCAAGATCGAATCGGGCAAGATGGAGTTTGCCCTTTCACCCCACTCGCCGGCTGAGCTGGTGGAGTGGTCGGTGCGGGAGCTGGGGGGATTTGCGCGGGAGCACGGCGTGACGGTCGTCAACGAGGTGTCGGCCGATCTGCCCGCCATATACGGGGACGGTGACCGGCTGGGGCAGGTGCTGACCAATCTCATTGCGAATGCGGTGAAATTTTCACCCCGGGGAGCAGTGGTAACCATCTCTGCCGAGCAGAGCGACAACTTTGTCGCCGTTTCGGTCAAGGACCGCGGGCGTGAGATCCAGTGGGCCGACCGGGGAAAACTCTTCAAGCGGTTTCAGCAGATCGACAGCGGCGACCGGCGGCAGCACGGCGGCACCGGCCTGGGGCTTGCCATCTGCAAAGAGATCGTCGAGCGGCACCACGGCAGGATTTTCTACTCCGAAGGAATCGGCGGAGGCAACGTGTTCACCTTCACCGTTCCCATCCACGAGGGAGAGCCATGAGCGGCTACAAGGTATTCATCGTCGACGACGAAGCGGATATCGCCCTCATCCTCAAGCTGCAGCTTGAGGATGCCGGCTATCTGACCCTGCGGGCGCGGGACGGAGTCGAGGCCCTGGAAGCTCTCGAGCGGGAGAGCTTCGATCTGGTATTGCTCGACATCCGCATGCCGCGCATGGACGGTATCGAGGTTCTGGAGCGGATACGGGACCGGTGGCCCGACCTGGTGGTGATCATGATGACCGCCCACGGGAGCGAGGACATCGCCGTGGAGGCCATGAAAAAGGGAGCGGTGGATTACATCTCCAAGCCCTTTTCCTCCGATGACATGAAAAAGCGGGTGGAGCGCGCCATCCAATTCAACCGGACCAAGCTCGAAAACGAGCGGCTGCAGCGGGTGCTCGACGAGGAGCGGCGGAAGATGGGGGCGATCCTTCGGGGGATGGCTGACCTTCTCGTGGCGGTTGACCGCGAGGGGAAGATCATCACCATCAACCGGGCGGCCGAAGAACGCTTCGGCATTGCAGCCGGCGGAGTACAGAACCAGCCGGTTGAGCTTCTCCTGAAAACCGATATCCCGGCTGAGCGGCTCCCCTGCCGCGTGGTGCTGGCCACCGGCGACCCCTGCCTCGACGTGACCTATGCCGTGCAGGCGGGCGGCGGCATGATCCCGGTCCTGTCCAGCGCCACCCCCCTCAAGGGGGCTGATGGGGAAATGATGGGATGCGTGGAAATCATCCGGGACATCTCCACCCTCAAGGCCCTTGAAAGGGAGCGCGAGGATTTCGTCTCAATGCTTTCCCACGACCTTAAGACCCCCATCACCGCCGTGGTCGGCTCCATCGACCTGGTGCGGGAGGGGCGGATCGGCCCGGTGAACGCCGAGCAGCGCTCCTATCTGGATTCGGCCATGGAGAGCTGTGCCGAGATGGTGGACATGATCGACACGCTGCTCGACGTCCACCGGTTCGAGGCGGGGCGAATGGTCATGGCGGCCCGGCGCGAAGACCTGGGACCGCTCATGGCCCGGACCCTGGGGCGTTTCGACTCCGTGGCCCGGCGGGCGGGCATTGCCCTGGTGCTGACGCTCCCCGACCATCCCCTGGCCCTGTCGCTGGATCGCAACCAGTTCGCCAGACTCATGGGCAATCTCATTGCCAATGCCATCAAATTCACCCCCGAGGGGGGAGAGATCGAGGTCAGCGCCCGGTGTCTGGGCGACCCGGCGGAACTGGCGGGCCGCATCCCCCGGGAAAGCTATCCCGATGTGCCGCTGCCGCCGCTGAAACCCCACCTGCTCATCACGGTGCGGGACACGGGGGTCGGCATCCCGGCCGATTCCCTCGCCAGCATCTTCGACCGCTTTGTCCAGGCCCGTAACCGCAGGCTGGGAAAGTCGACCGGCACGGGGCTCGGCCTGGCCTTCTGCCGCAAGGTGATGGATGCGCACCAGGGTTTCATCTGGGCAGAGAGCGTCGAAGGGGAAGGCAGCGCCTTCCACATGCTATTCCCCCTCGCGGACGAAGAGTACGCGACGGCGGGAGGGTAACGCGGCATGGACAACGGGCATCGCTGTGCTCCCCGGCGGATTGCGGGCATCTACCTGGTGGTGGGGATGCTCTGGATTCTCTTTTCCGACCGCATCCTGACGGGGATCGCACCGGAAGCGGCGCAGCTCACCCGACTGCAGACCGCCAAGGGGTGGTTTTACGTGGTAGCCACCGCCGGACTGCTCTACTGGCTCGTCCGCCGCTACGCGCTGAGCGCTGAACGGGCCGAGGACGAGCTGCGCGTCCGCAACGAAGAGCTGTGCATGGTGGAAGAAGAACTGCGCCAGCAACTGGACGAGTATGAAAAGAGCCAGATGGAGCTCCACGAAACAAACCAGGCCCTGCGGGAGTCAGAGGAGCGCTATCGCCTTCTGTTTGCCAGTAATCCCCACCCCATGTGGGTGTATGACATGGAGACCCTGGCCTTCATGGAGGTGAACGACGCGGCGGTTGCACACTACGGCTACACGCGCGAGGAATTCCTCGCCATGACCATCCGGGATATCCGTCCATCCGCCGATGTTGCGGCCCTTGAAGAGAGCGTGGCCAAGGCGCGGCGCTGCCCCGGCCTCGATCTGGCCGGTGTCTGGTGCCACCGGAAAAAGGACGGAGCCGTCATGGCGGTGGAGATCACGTCCCATCCCCTTGATTTCGGCGGTCGGCCCGCCGAGGTGGTGCTGGCCAATGACGTGACCGAGCGGATCAGGGCCGATGAAGAGATCCGCCGCCTCAACGCCGAGCTGGAGGAACGGGTGGAGGCGCGCACCCGGGAGCTGCAACGGGCGAATCGCGAGCTGGAGTCGTTCAGTTACTCCGTTTCCCATGACCTGAGGGCGCCGCTCAGGCACATCGACGGCTTCAGCAGGATGCTGGCGGAGGATTACGGGGGGCGGATCGATGCCGAGGGAAAGGGATACATCCAGAGAATCAGGTCGGCTGCCCAGCGCATGGAACGCCTCATCGACGACCTGCTCCAACTGGCCAACGTGAGCCGGAGCGAGCTGGAAAGACGCCAGGTGAACCTGAGCGCGCTCGCCCAGGTGATCGGCCTGGGGCTGAAGCAGATCGAGGGGCGGGAGGATGCGACCCTGCGCATCGCGGAGGGGGTCACGGCGTTCGGCGACCCGCGGCTGCTGCGGGTCGTGCTGGAAAATCTCCTGAGCAACGCATGGAAGTATACCGGCAAGCGCGCCGGAGCCGTCATCGAGTTTGCCGCCGAGGAACAGGGCGGGCGGCCCGTCTACCTGGTCCGGGACAACGGGGTCGGTTTCGACATGGCCTTTGCGGGCAAACTCTTCACCCCCTTCCAGCGCCTGCACAGTGCCGACGAGTTCGAGGGGACCGGCATCGGCCTCGCCACGGTGCGCCGCATCGTGGAGCGGCACGGCGGTACCGTCTGGGTCGAGGCGGCCCCGGACCACGGCGCCACATTTTACTTCACCCTGGGCGAGGAAGAACGCCTCGCCCGGAATTCCGACAAAGAGGACGGGACAACCCCATGACCGAAAAGAAACTGCGGCTGCTTCTCGTGGAGGATAGCGAGGATGATGCCCTGCTGCTCCTCAACGACCTGAAACGCGGCGGCTACATCGTGGAGCACGAGCGGGTCGAAACCGCGGCTGCCATGCGCGAGGCACTGGTGAAGCGGGAGTGGGACATCGTTATCTCCGATTACCGCCTGCCCCAATTCAGCGCGCCGGCAGCCCTTCAGATCCTCAAGCGCAGCGGTCTCGACCTCCCCTTCATCATCGTGTCGGGAAAGATCGGCGAGGACATGCTCGTGGACGCCATGCGCGCCGGCGCCCATGATTACCTCATGAAAGGCAACCTCTCCCGCCTCATTCCGGCAGTGGACCGGGAAATCCGCGAGGCATCGGAGCGCCGGACCCGTCGCCGGGCCGAGCGGTCCATCCGCCAGGGCAAGATCGAGTGGGAAGCCGCCTTCGACGCCGTGTCGGACATCGTGGTCCTGACCGATCCCACCGGCACCATCATCCGCTGCAACAGCAAGCTGATCCAGTACTTCGATACCACCTACAACGACGTGATCGGCACAAACATCAGCGAGCTCTTTTACGGCAACGATCCTGCCGGCGAAAGCATTTTCAACCTCTGTGCCGATCTCAAGGCGGACGAGGACGATGTCCGCTTTCCCCGGCTGCGCGGGTGGTACAATGCCGCCTGCTATCCCATGCACCCCACCGAAAACGAACACGGCTACGTCTATGTGATCAAGGACATCACCAAGCGCAAGCGGATGGAAGAGGAGAAAAAGCTCACGGACCGGGAGCTCCTCACCCTCTATGCCGTGGCCTTTCGCCTCAATTCCCAGCGGGGCTCCAAGCGGATCATGGTGGATCTCCTCTCCCAACTGCACCAGATGCTCCAGATCGACTGGTCCTGCATCCACCTTATGGAGAGGGGAAGCCTGCGCCTCAGCGCCTGGCTGGGGCTGTCGCGGGAGTTTGCCGAGTCCTTCGGCTCCCTGTCGCGCGGGCTCACCTGGGTCAAGGACGTGCTCGACGGCAAAAGCTTCAAGGCCGCCGGGATCGCCGGCCATTTCGGCCCGGAGGCGGAAGCGGCCGCCGAAGCCATGGGCATGGGAGCCTGGTGCGCCCTCCCCCTCAAGATCGGCTCCGGCGTCCTGGGCACCCTGTTCGTGGCCCATCGCCCCAACCGGGAATACACCGACCGGGAGGTGTTCCTCCTCAATTCCATTGCCAACCAGATGGCGGTTCTCATCGAGAACCACACCCTCTACGACCGGATGAAGGAAAAGAACGAGGAGTTGGTCCGCAGCCGCAAGGCCCTCAAGGAGAACCTGGAAGAGGTGAAGCGGGCGAACATCGAGCTGGGACGACTGAATGCCTCCAAGAACAGCTTCATCGGCATGGCCTCCCACGAGTTGAAGACGCCGCTCACCTCCATAATGGGGGGATTGCAGTTTCTCCTCTTCTACAGCGACATCCCCATGACCCCCGAGCAGAAGGAGATGATGCAGTCGGTGTACGAAGGGGTGACCCAACTCAAGGGGATCGTGGACGATCTCCTCTCTATCTCCCGGATCGAGGCCAAGGGGTTTGCCGTCCATACCCGCCCCGTGAAGCTGTCGGATCTTTGCCAGGAAGTACGGCAGACCCTGTTGCTCCCCCTGTCCGAGCGGGACATCCGGCTGGAAATCGCCGACGATCCCTGCCGCGTACCGGCGGACGAGGGCTTTTGCCGCCTCGCTGTCCGCAACCTGATGGAAAACGCCATCAAATTCACCCCCGACGGAGGACGGGTCGCCATTGCCGGCCGCCTGGTCACCCTGGAGGAACTCACGGTGGAAGAGGAACTGCTGCGCCCGTTCTATCGGGATTTTCCCGCCACTATTGAGGGGCATCCCGGGTTCTACCGCCTCGACGTGGCCGACACGGGGATCGGGATTCCTCCTGACGAGGCGGTGCGGATCTTCGAGAAATTCTACGGCGTCGGCGACATCGAATACCATTCGTCCGGCAAGACCGGCTTCATGTCCAAGGGGTCCGGGCTCGGCCTCTCCATTGTCAAGGGGATCATGGACGCCCACGGCGGCATGGTCTGGGTGACGCCGGGCGAGGGGGGCACGGGGAGTGTCTTCTCCCTCCTGTTCCCCATGGACAACACCTGCGTCGTCCCCTCCCGGGGCGAGGCGAGGTAACGGGCGCGTGCCTGCCGCCCTCTCGCTGCACGAGCTGACCAAGCGCTACGGCACCCTCACGGCCGTGGACCGCTTCTCCCTGGAGGTCGAACGGGGTACCATCTTCGCCCTGCTGGGCCCCAACGGCGCCGGCAAGACCACCATCATCCGCATCATCACCACGATCCTCCGCCCGGACAGCGGCACGGCCCTGGTGGAGGGATTCGACGTCCAGCGCCAGGGACGGGAGGTGCGCCGGCTTATCGGCGTGGTGCCCCAGGACAACAACTTGGACCGCTACCTCACCGCCCGGGAAAATCTGGTCATGCAGGCCCGGCTCCACGGCATGCCGCCGGCGGAAACCAACCGGCGGGTTGACGAGCTTCTGGAGCTCGTGGGGCTCTCCGGGCGGCGCAACGATTTCCCCGACACCTTTTCCGGCGGCATGCAGCGCCGGCTCGTGGTGGCGCGTGCCCTCGTGCACCGGCCGAAGGTCCTCTTCCTCGATGAACCGACCACGGGGCTTGACCCCCAGTCGCGGCGCGCCGTCTGGGACTATGTGGCTTCCCTCAAGGATGCCATGACCATTTTTCTCACCACCCACTACATGGATGAGGCCGACGCCCTCTGCGACCGGATCGTGATCATGGACCACGGCCGGCTGCTGGTGGACGGGAGCGCTGCCCAGCTCAAGGAACGGATGGCCCATGCCCACCACTACGAGCTCCAGTTCCGGGCCCATGCCGACCGTTACGAAGCAATGCTGAAGGGGTTCCCCTTTGTCCGGTCCCTCCAGCGCATGGACGACCTGTTCCGCCTCTCGCTTGCGGGCGAGGAATTCCTCAAGCCCCTCATGGATGCCATCGGCACCGAGGACATCCGGAAGGTCTGCCTCCGGGAGCCCACCCTGGAGGACGTCTTCATCGAACTGACGGGTCGTGACGTGCGGGAATGAGAGCGGGCGGGGCAACGGCGGGAAATATGGAAGGGGGGGCATGGCGCCCCCCTTTTCTGTTCAGCGGGATGTGAGCTGGGCAATGGCCTCGCCGGCCGTGCGGTTGGCGGCGGCCACGCAGTCGTTGAGGCCGATGCCCCGGTAGGAGTTGCCGGTGAGGAAAAGCCCCGGCAGGGAAGCGGCCCCCTGCTCCAGGGCGGCCACCCGCCTGGCGTGCCCCACGGTGTACTGGGGAATGGCCTGGTGATGGCGGAAGATGCGGACGAATGAGGGAGATGCCGTGATGCCCATGATGGTGGCAAGGTCATTCTTCACCCGTGCAGTGATCTCCTCGTCGCCCAGGTTGACGTATTCGGGGAAGCAGGCCCCCCCCATCATGCTGCGCAGGAGGACCTGCCCCTCCGGCGCCCGGTTCTCGAAGATGCTCGAATCCCAGAGCGTGCCCAGGGTGTTCATCCCCTCCTCCTTGGGAATGAGATAACCGAATCCGTTCAGGTCGTGGGCGATCCGCTCCCGGTCATACCCGAAGCAGACAACGGTCATGGTGGCGTAGGGGATCTGCCGGAGGACGCCGGCCATGGCGGCGTCCACTCCCTGGATGATGGAGGCGGTGGCGTAGGCTG